>JBEBGP010000192.1:0-7127 GCA_040081045.1 Candidatus Nitrotoga sp. | reverse complement strand
ACTGCCACGCTGGCGATGGGCGACGCGCTGGCGATGGCATTGCTGGATGCCAAAGGGTTTGGCGTGGAAGATTTCGCCCGCTCACATCCCGGCGGCAGCCTGGGCCGCCGCTTGCTGACGCATGTGCGCGACATCATGCATACTGGAAAAAAAATCCCGGCAGTTGGTCAATATGCCACGCTGGCTGAAGCCATGTTGGAAATGTCCCGCAAAGGGTTGGGCATGACCGCTATTGTAGGTGAGACCCAAAATGTATTGGGCATTTACACTGACGGGGATCTGCGCCGCACACTGGAAAAGAAAGTTGATTTTTCCTCCACACCCGTCAGCACAGTGATGTCACCCAAGCCCAGAAGTATCACGCCGGATGCGTTAGCGGCAGAAGCAGTACAGATCATGGAGCAATATAATATTAATCAAATGCTGGTTGTAGATATCCATAACAAGCTGGTCGGGGCATTGAATATGCACGACCTGTTGCGCGCAAAAGTTATATAAGGGCCGCCTGAATGTCTTCCCACTCCGCTCCATTTTCCGCAGCCGCGCTGCCAGCAATCGCCAAAACTACGCGCCTGGTAATTTTTGACGTGGATGGCGTGATGACCGATGGAGGATTGTATCTGTCCGATTCCGGCGAAGAATTCAAACGCTTTAACACGCTGGACGGCCACGGTCTGAAAATGCTGCACGCCTCGGGCGTAGAGCTGGCTATCATTACAGGGCGCACTTCGCGCTGCGTTGAGTTGCGCGCAAAAAATCTGGGCATCACACATTTGCATCAAGGCGCGCATAACAAACTGGGAGTTGCACGCGCACTGCTGAATAAACTAAAGCTGCCCGCAAGTGCAGCCGCTTTTATGGGTGATGATGTGGTTGATCTGCCCGCCATGCTGCATGTGGGTCTATCTATCAGCGTCCCCCATGCCCCGTTGGTAGTGCGTGAACGCTCGCACTATGTCACGCAAGGGCAAGCCGGACACGGTGCCGTGCGAGAATTATGTGAACTGCTGATGCACACTCAGGGCACGTTGCAAGCGCAACTGTCTCCCTACCTGGGTGTCTCTTTAGTCAGTCACGACCCTGCTGCCAATAATCCGGTTGCACCCTAAGTACGCCATGGCACGCTCCCGCATCAACCGACTGCGCGCCTGGCTGATCTTGCTACCAGCACTGCTTTTGTTGGCGGTGGTTTATTGGGTTAGCATAACCGTCGAACCACCCCCACAAAAAATAAATGGTAAACAGCGGCATGACCCGGATTTTTTCGTTGAAAATTTTTCTGCCACCACTTTGACTGAACAAGGCATACCACGTTTCACCGTGTCCGCCGCCAAAATGCTGCACTACCCGGATGATGACAGCACACATCTTGAAAACATCCAGCTGGTCAGTGTGCAGCCTGATCGCCCAACACTACGCATCTTTGCCCTTAACGGAACCCTGTCAGACAAGAGTGAAGAGGTTTTTTTGCGCGACCATGTGCAAATTATTCGGGAAGACCCAAAAAAACAAAATGATATGAAGTTAACGACCACATTCCTGCATGTCATTCCCGATTTGAATATTGCGAAAACCGATCAAGCTGTCACCTTGGTGGATGGCAATAACACTGTGCATGCAGTCGGCATGACGCTGGACCATAATGCGCGCACGATTAATCTGCTGAATCAAGTGAGAAGCGAACATGCGCCCGTTAAAAAATAAAACTCGCCCTTACTGTATTATTTTTTACATCATCGGGCACAGAGAACCTCTGCCAGGGAAAAGGTTCCCCAATATGACACCCTTTATGCTGCGACAATATATCTGTATGCCACGTTTTGTTTATAATCCAAAAGTAACCACCGGATTGTCGTCATTTGGTCATTCAGTGGAATGACCCGTTGCTTCGTCAGAATTTTTAATTTTTAAACATGATAGTTACCGCCCCACTACTCATGCTCGCCCTGACACTGCTCAGCACAACCAGCCATGCAGAACGTACTGATCGCGAGCAACCCATGCGTTTGGAAGCCGATCAACTCAGCATCGACGATGCCAACAAGATCAGCGTTTTCACGGGCGATGTGAAACTCACGCAGGGTACACTCGTCATACGCGCCGACAAAATTGTGGTCACGCAAATCGAAGATAATTTCAAGCGCGGCGTGGCTACCGGGCAACCTGCCAGCTTCCGGCAAAAACGCGACGGGTTGGACGAATATGCAGAAGGCCATGCCGAGCGTGTTGAATATGACAGCAAACATACCACGGTGAATTTGTTTGGTCAGGCACGCATTAAACGCGGCAGAGATGAGATTAGTGGTGACCATATTATTTACAACTCTGAAACGGGCGTGTTTCAAGCGACAGGCGATGGCGCACCCAACAAACCGGGCAAGGGTCGTGTACATGCCGTTATCCAGCCTGAAAACAAATCTACCCCAAACAAGCCTATTCCAGATAAATCTACTCCGGCCAAGGAAGGTAGATGAGTGAATTGCGCGCCGTATCACTGAAAAAACGCTATGGCGCACGCACCGTAGTGCAGGATGCTTCGCTGTTTGTGCAAAGCGGCGAGGTAGTCGGTCTTCTGGGGCCGAATGGTGCGGGTAAAACCACATGTTTTTATATGATGGTGGGGCTTGTCGCAGCGGATGGCGGCGATATTTTTATCGATCAAACCAATATCACGCATGACCCTATCCATCGCCGCTCGCGCCTTGGGCTGGGTTATCTGCCACAGGAAGCGTCCATTTTTCGCCGCCTGAATGTCTCGCAAAATATAGCCGCAGTATTGGAGTTGCAAGGCTACGAACAGGATGAAATTCAAACTCGACTTGACCAATTGCTGGATGATTTACACATCTCGCATGTCCGCAGCAACCCCGCTTTAAGCCTGTCCGGCGGCGAACGCAGGCGCGTTGAAATCGCCCGCGCGCTAGCCTCCAATCCGCGCTTTATATTATTGGATGAACCTTTTGCCGGGGTTGATCCGATTGCGGTGATTGATATACAAAAAATTATCGGCTTCCTCAAGGAACGCAACATCGGCGTACTGATCACCGACCACAATGTGCGTGAAACTTTGGGCATTTGTGACCGCGCTTATATCATCAATGCCGGTTCCGTAATGGCCGAAGGCAAGCCTGACGAAATCATTTATAATGAAGGCGTGCGAAAGGTTTATCTGGGTGAGCATTTTAAGCTTTAATTATTTCGCTAAATTTTCTGATCATGAAGCCATCCTTACAACTCAAGCAGTCCCAACAGCTGACGCTCACCCCGCAGTTGCAACAATCCATACGCCTGCTGCAACTTTCCACGCTGGAAATTCATCGCGAAGTCATGCGCCTGCTGGATGAAAATCCTCTTTTGGAGCGTATGGATGAACATACCACGCATCCGGGTACAAATAATCCCGCCGTTGTGGATAACTCTGAACAAAATCACCGCGTGCAGGACAACACACTGCAACATACGGCGGATGAATGGGCCAGAGAGAATAATTCGCAAAACGGCCCGCTGAATAATTTGCCGGGCAATGATTCCAAAGGTTCTGATTCCAGCCGCGATCAAGCACACACTGAAAATACCTTTGGCGACGAATCGACTCCTGAAAACTCTTACGCTGCTGAATCGGCCAATGCCGATTCAAACAGCGAAAACTCACCGCGCGAAGATTGGGCCGAACCTTCTTTTTCCAGCGGCAATGCGGCCGATGATGGACAGGAGTCTCGCGCCGATATTGCGGCAGACACCCCCAGCCTGCGCGAACATCTGATCTGGCAATTAAACATGAGCCAGCTTGATGCGCGGGATCGGGAAATTGTCGGACTGCTGATTGATGCACTGGATGACAACGGTTACCTGTCGGTATCGCTCGAAGAAATTCTGGAGCTCCTGCCCGCGCAGCTTGAAATAACGCTGGATGATCTGGAAACTGCGCTAGTACAGTTACAACATCTGGATGAACCCGGCATCGCTGCACGCACATTAAGCGAGTGTCTGGCGCTACAAATTAAGGCTCTGCCGGAAGACACACCTTGCCGCGATATTGCACTGCATCTGGTGCTGCAACACTTGAGTCTATTGGCCGCACATGATTTCACCAAACTGAAAAAAACACTGCATTGTGACGATGCCACCTTGCGTGCAGCACAAGCGTTGATCGTACAGCTTAATCCCAAACCGGGGGCTGAGTTTACACAACGCGCAGCAGACTATGTTGTACCCGATGTGGTAATCGAGCGCCATGCGGGTAGTTGGCGTGCGCGGCTTAACCGTGAAGCCATGCCACGCCTGCGTATTAACCAGATGTACGCCAATATTCTGCAAAACCGGACCGAGCAAAACGCCCAGCAACTGGCCGGGCAGTTACAGGAAGCGCGCTGGTTTATCAAAACCCTGCAACAACGCTTCGACACTATCCTGCGTGTTTCACAGGCCATAGTTGAACGGCAACACCATTTCTTTGAGCACGGTGAAATCGCCATGCGCCCACTGGTGTTGCGCGAAATTGCCGAGCAACTGGAATTGCATGAATCAACCATTTCACGTGTCACCACACAAAAATACATGCGTACACCGCGCGGCATTTATGAGCTTAAATACTTCTTTTGCAGCGGCGTAGCGACAGAGGCGGGGGGAACCTGTTCCTCCACCGCCATTCGTGCGCTGATTAAACAACTGGTCGATCAAGAGGACGCGCGGCATCCACTGACTGATAGCCGCATGTCCGGCATACTGGGCGAACAGGGCATACTGGTTGCCCGGCGCACCGTGGCAAAATACCGGGATCTTTTAAACATACTACCTGTCAACCTTCGTAAGACCCTTTAACAAGTACTACTTAAGGAGCAAATCATGAACCTCAATCTCAGCGGACACCACCTTGAAATCACCCCAGCCATACGCGAGCGGGTTGTCACCAAACTTGAAAAGGTAAAACGTCATTTCGATAACGTTATTGATATCAACGTCATTCTCTCGATTGATAAACTCATTCAAAAAGCCGAGGCCAATTTACACATAAGCGGCAAGACTATTTTTGTGGAAAGTGATGATGAAAACCTGTATGTTGCAATCGACAATCTGGCTGACAAGCTGGATCGGCAGATTATCAAACACAAGGAAAAAATCCACGCGCGCCGCCATGCAAAACCTGGTGTGGATATTAATACAGATTAATAATTGACCGGATTATGAACCTGATCGGCAAAATACTATCGCCCGAGAATGTCATTTTAGACAACGAATCCACCAGCAAGAAGCGCATTTTTGAACGTGTCGGATTGTTGTTTGAAAACTCACAAAAAATCGCGCGCAGTCAGGTTTTTGACAGCCTGTTTACCCGCGGAAAGCTGGGTTCAACGGGTTTGGGACATGGCGTGGCTATTCCACATGGTCGTATTAAAGGGCTGCGCGACGCGGTCACTGCTTTTGTAAAAACACAGGCTCCTATTCCTTTTGATTCCCCCGACGGGCAACCGGTTAATCTTGTTTTTGTATTGCTGGTGCCCGATCGTGCCACGGATCTGCACTTGCAATTGCTGGGCGAATTGGCACAAATGTTCAGCGATGAAAATTTTCGGGAGCAATTAAAAAACACGGATGATCCGATAGTTATCCATCAGCTGTTCACCCAATGGAAACCCTAGAGTCTGTTGACAATTATCCAGCGAGATGCGTTGCTCGCCCGATGGAGATAAATGCAAGGCGGAGGGTGCATTTGGCAAGCCCGACAACGCGGCAGGCGCTCCATCGGGCGGCAATCCTCCAGAAACGGGGGAATCGGGCGCATTGCGGTCGCCTGCTGAAATAACCAAATCATGGCTCAAGTAAACATCCAGAAATTGTTTGAAGACAAGCAAGAGAGGCTGACGCTCACTTGGGTTGCGGGCACGGAAGGTGCGGCCAAAATTCTGGACAGTGAAACCGTAAATACCTCTAATCTGGGCTTGATTGGACACTTAAATTTAATGCATCACAATTGGGTGCAGGTATTGAGCGATACCGAACTCGACTATTTAAGCGCTCTGCCACCTGCCGATTTTAACGAGGCGCTCAAGCAGCTGGAGCGTGGCGGCACGATTTGTTTGATTGTCGCCGGCACAGAAAATATCCCGCAACAACTCATCGCCTACGCCAATCGCACGCATACCCCGCTGTTTCGCTCACCCTTACCCAGCGTGCATTTAATGTGGCTGGTAAGGCATTATCTGGTCAAGGCACTGGCTGAATCGACCACCCGTCACGGCGTATTTTTAGATGTGCTGGGTGTGGGCGTTCTGATTACTGGCGACAGCGGCATTGGTAAAAGTGAGCTGGGACTGGAACTGGTTACACGCGGCAACGGCTTGGTAGCGGATGATATTACCGAACTTTACCGCATCTCGCCGGAAACGCTGGAAGGTCGTTGCCCCGAGTTATTGCGTGATTTCCTCGAAGTACGCGGACTAGGCGTACTCAACATCCGCACCATGTTTGGTGAAACTGCCGTTCGTCGCAAAAAAAGCCTGAAGCTGATCGTACACCTGCATCGCCCCACCCCCGCCGAATTGGCACAAATGGAGCGTCTCTCATTAAACGCCAGCCTTCAGGAAATCCTCAATGTCAAAATCAGCACCGTGACCATTCCCGTCGTAGCGGGTCGCAACCTAGCGGTACTGGTAGAAGCAGCGGCGCGAAACTTCGTGTTGCAGCAACGCGGCATCGACAGTATGCAGGAATTTTTAGGTCGCCACGCGCAGCACATGCAGGATTTATAACATGCAACTTTTCCTGATTAGCGGCCTCTCCGGCTCCGGCAAAAGTGTTGCCATCAAAGTGCTGGAAGACAACAATTATTATTGCGTAGACAATTTGCCCGCGGAATTATTGCCCTCCCTCATGGATAACCTGCATCAAGCAGGCAACACCAGCGTCGCCGTCAGCATCGATATCCGCAGCGGCAGTGGCGTGCAACAATTACCACACTACATCAAACAACTGGAGCAACAAGGCATAGACGTGCACCTGTTTTTCCTGACTGCGCAAACCGACACACTGGTCAAACGCTTTTCTGAAACCCGGCGACGGCATCCGCTAAGCAATACTCAATCTATCGAATTGAACCCGGATTTGGCCAATCTAACCCTGCTCGAATG
>JBEBGP010000176.1:0-1783 GCA_040081045.1 Candidatus Nitrotoga sp. | reverse complement strand
TTGGGTGCGTGGGGCTTGGGTTGGGAAGTATGGCTAAACGGCATGGAGGTCACCCAATTCACTTACTTTCAACAAGTGGGCGGCATTAATTGCAAACCGATTACGGGCGAAATTACTTACGGTCTGGAACGGCTGGCGATGTATTTGCAGAATGTTGAAAACGTGTTTGAACTGACCTGGACACCGGGGGTAACTTACCGCGACGTGTATCACCAGAACGAGGTCGAGCAATCTGCCTATAACTTTGAGCATAGCGATGTGGAATTTTTACTCGGCGCGTTCGGTAGCCATGAAAAACAGGCTCGATATTTAATGCAAAAAGAATTGGCCTTGCCCGCATATGAACAGATTTTGAAAGCCGCGCACACGTTTAATTTGCTGGATGCGCGCGGTGCGATTTCAGTTACCGAACGTGCCGCTTACATAGGCCGCATCCGCAATCTGGCACGTGGCGTGGCGCAAAGTTATCTCGACAGCCGCGCTCGGTTGGGCTTTCCCATGGCTCCTAAAGAGTGGGCAAATGAAGTGTTGATGCAGATTGAAAAGAAGGTAGCGGCATGACCACCAAAAATTTACTAGTTGAATTATTGGTTGAAGAACTGCCGCCAAAGTCACTCAAAGAATTGGGGGATACATTTGCCGAACTGTTGATAACCAGCCTCATGCAACAAGGTTTGGCGGCAGACGATGCGGTGGTGACAGGCTACGCTACGCCGCGCCGCTTGGCTGCTTGCATGAGCGGGGTGTTGCCGCAAGCAGCTGACAAAGCGGTTTCTCAAAAGCTCATGCCCGTTGCGGTAGGATTGGATGCAAGCGGAAATGCCACACCTGCGTTGCTCAAAAAGCTCTCCAGCTTAGGTGCGGATGCCGCAGCCATACCCCATCTCAAGCGTGCAATGGATGGCAAGACGGAAGCCTTGTATTACGACAGCATGGTAACAGGCACACCGTTGGCAGAAGGTTTGCAAAAGGCGGTGGATGCCGCTATTGCAAAATTACCCATCCCAAAAGTGATGAGCTATCAACTTACCGACGGTTGGAGTAGCGTCAATTTTGTACGCCCTGCGCATGGTTTGCTTGCACTGCATGGCGCGGACGTTGTGCCGATTAGCGTGCTGGGTTTAACTTCCGGGCGCACTACCCAAGGCCATCGTTTTGAAGCTAAAAGTGCAATGCTGGAAATTCGCGAGGCGGATAGTTACGAGGCTCAACTAAAAAACGAAGGCGCAGTGATCGCGCGTTTTGCAAAGCGCCGAGCTGAAATTGCCCGTCAGCTTGACGCTGCGGCAACAAAAGAAAGTTTTCACGTTATACAAGATGAAGCCTTGCTGGATGAAGTAACGGGGCTGGTGGAGCAACCAAACGTATTATTAGGTGTGTTTGAAAAAGAATTTTTAGACGTACCGCCTGAGTGTTTGATTTTAACCATGAAGGCCAATCAAAAATACTTTCCGCTGATTGATACGCAAGGAAAACTCACTAACAAATTTCTCATCGTTTCCAATATCACCCCCGCTGACCCAAGTGCGGTCATTCAGGGTAACGAGCGCGTGGTACGTGCACGGCTGGCGGATGCGAAATTTTTCTTCGACAAGGACCGGAAGCGCACCCTGGCCTCGCGTGTCACAGACTTGAATAAAGTTGTTTATCACAACAAGCTCGGCTCGCAAGGGGAACGCATGCAACGCGTGCGGAAAATAGCAAAGATCATCGCGCAGCAATTAGGCGGCGATGTACTGGCGGCGCAAACCGATCAAGCAGCAATGTTAGCCAAGGCTGATTT
>JBEBGP010000042.1:0-1784 GCA_040081045.1 Candidatus Nitrotoga sp. | reverse complement strand
TCACATGACCTCAACTTCTCGAACCGCCCGGTGCGGACCCGCATGCCGGGTGGTGTGGGAGGGGATCGGTCAGTTACACTGATCGCCCCTATCCCGATTCTAGTCTGTCAAGAAAATCAAGGGTTTGCGTGAAGGTGGCGGGCCGGATAAAATACCAGCCATTCGCAAGCCGTGTTTGCCGCGAAATGGGGCCAAGTAGCTCAGTCGGTAGAGCAGAGGACTGAAAATCCTTGTGTCGGTGGTTCGATTCCGCCCTTGGCCACCCAGTAAGAAGCAATGTTCGCGCAGGGCCTGTTTTCTGTTAGTGGTAATGCCCTGATTGTGAGTTTAAAACGCTATATGAGTTCACGCCCAATCTGATTTGCTTTCAGTCATGTGGGTCAGAGCGTCTGCGGCCACTGCGTTGGCCCGCTTAAAAGCTAGACGTTTCCACTTCTGTGCTCAATACCTACCCAACATGAAATGAGCTGACTGTGCCTTTGGAGCTGATCCGAAAAGCAAACGGATATTCCGCAGACATTAGAGTGGGCAACGGCAAGTCGCCTGTTGTTTATTTCTTGGAAACCGAAATTGGTACGGGGGGCGGCATCCCATTTTCGCCCGATACCAATGACGCTGGTGACATTGCGTTCGTCGCATCCCTTGTTGGAGACGTCAAGGGGGCGTTGGCGCTTTCCGACGTACATCTGAATGGCGAAGTCATTGCACAAGGTCGGCCTGTGCTGGACTTGGCAATGAATTCGCAGTCGCTCGTCTGGATTGAAAGCACGGCTAATGGTGCGATGCTCGTCAGACATGACTTACTAACAGTATCAAGATTATTTCAGGTCATCGACACGTGGGCAGACCGCATTGTTGCCGCTGGTGAAGTATTCGTTCTATCAGGTATTGATGTTGCTTCCGGTAACTCTACTGTCGTTCTCATGAAGGCAGACGGATCAATTGAAAAAGCAGATTATGGGAGTCATTCTGTATTCTTAAGCGGTAATTCACAAGATGCTGCACTGGTGAGTATTTCTGGCGACCCTGCTGGGCAGCTACTCTATGCAGCGTTGGACCGGTTTCTAAGGATTGATAGCGAAGACTTTTCCAGTTCCAACAACGAAGCCGGGCGCCTAGCTTGGTTCCAGAGTTATCGACTGGCGGCGGCTGCACATTTGGGCTCTGCGACAGAAGACGTTTCGTTGCAACTGCGCGCAGTGAACTCGGCCATGGCAATACTTGACCAAGCCGATGTTAACGGGAACTTTCCTTCCATTCGCTATAGTCTTGGCGATGATCCGGTAGTCTTTTCATTACATTCGGCCTGGATTTATCATGCAGCGTTCGAAACATATGACTGGTTGACTGTCAACCAAAAGCAGCGCCTTGTCGATTACGCATCTCGCAGTTTTGCAAGTTTTGAGGCCGATTGGTTAGATTATGGATATCGCTTTACTCCTGGCACGGACTTACTCCTGGATGGGGTAATTCAGCCATTCAATATGCAAAGCGCCATGGGGCTTTTGGCGCTGGATTTGTATAACGTGACTGGCAACGTGCGGTACCTTAATCGTACGGAACAAATCTACGACCGTATTCTGGCAGAGTTGGTGGAGGTGCAGGGCGTAAATGTCTGGCACTATTGGCCGCAGATGTTCACCAATGGTTGGGCCATGGCCACATTTGAGAGTGCAAATGCGCCAACTTGGCCTGCTGTGCCTCCAGATACGTATGAAGATGTTTATCATGCAATCATTAGTATCCCCTTCCTGCTTTCTGCGGCGAAATCTTTGGGCCGTCGG
>JBEBGP010000201.1:0-1786 GCA_040081045.1 Candidatus Nitrotoga sp. | reverse complement strand
ACTGGGTACGGTGCAAATTCAACAGGCCGACCATGCCTTGCATGCCGAAGGCGATTACCTGGCCGAGCAAAAAATGGGCAAAATTGTCATCGAGATGCAGGGGCTCACGCAAGACATGGCCCACCGGGCGCATTCACGTCAGGTGACGTTTTATCAAAAATGTTTTTCGCTGGCGGCGGTGACGCAGACGCTTGAAAAGACGGGCTTTGGTGAGATTGAAATTTATGATGCCCACCAGGACTTTCCTTACCCCGAGCAGGCTTCGCCACGCACCATCATTCTGTGCCGAAAAACCCGAAATTAATTTTCCGAAAGCGCGTTTAACGTGGTGAGCAACTGCGCCAAAATGCCAGGTTCATCATCGGCATGGCCCGCGCCTTCCACCACGTGGAGCGTGGATTTTTTGAGCTTTTGATGCAGTTCAAACGCACCACTGAGTCGGCAAATGCTATCATACCGGCCATGAATCAGCGTGATGGGTAAAAACTCAATTTCCCGAATTTTTTTGGGGTTAAGAATGGCCGTTTTGTGATCCAAAAATCCGTGATGAACAAAATAATGGGTCTCCAGCCGCGCTAAATTGAGTAATTCCTGGGGCTCTAGCAACGCCGCATGGTCGCTTTCTTTTGGAATTAAATGCGATAGTTTAAATTCCCAATCGGCCCATTGCAAGGCGGCAGCTCTCTGAACCTCTGGATTATCCGATACACAAAGCCGCTGGTAATAGGCGCTGACAAAATCCGTGCGCTCATCCGTGGGGATATGCTCACAATAAGGCTGCCAAAACTGTGGGTGTATGTCGCTGGCCCCGCCCGGTTGATACAGCCAGGCAATGTCTTCCGGGCGACACAAAAACGCGCCTCTCAGGGTCAAGCTTTGAACATACCTGGGATACTGCTGCGCATACAGCAGGGCCAAGGTGGCCCCCCATGAGCCGCCAAACAAATGCCAGCGGGCAATACCATAATGACGGCGGATTGTTTCGATATCCTGAATCAAATCTGCCGTGGTGTTTTGCGCCAGGCAGCCAGCGGGTTTGCTCCAGCCGCAACCGCGCTGATGGTATAAAATGATGCGGAATTTTTGTGGGTCAAACAAGCGCCGATCCCACGGCCAACTGCGGCCGCCCGGCCCGCCATGCAAAAATAAAATGGGGATGCCTTGTGGGTTGCCCACTTGCTCCACATACAGTTGATGCAAGGGGGACACTTGCAAATAAACACAATCATAAGGCTCGATTTCTGGGTACAAGTCACTCACCAATCGCTACCACTTTTTAAACACAAAAAACACGGCCCCAATCAGGCAGGCAAACCCAGCCACAACGTTCCACTTGAGTTCTTCCTTGAGGTAAAACACCGAAAAGCCGCAAAACACCACCAGCGTGATGACCTCCTGCATGGTCTTCAGTTGTGCGGCGGTAAAGGTACCATGCCCCATGCGGTTGGCTGGCACCTGAAAGCAATATTCAAAAAACGCAATGCCCCAACTGACCAATATGACTGTCCATAGCGGTGAGGTTTTAAATTTGAGGTGCCCGTACCAGGCAAAGGTCATAAAAATGTTGGACAGCAGTAACAGCAATATGGTGGGCATTAACAAGGCATCCAATGCAGACCCTACTATTTTACCGTTCTTTTGATATCGATAGCCGTAAATGTGATTCAAATAGACGTTGGTTGATTCAGTGTGTCCTGTTCCCTAATCTACCCATCCCATGTGCCATTCCCGCGAAAGCGGGAATCCAGTAATACCAATAATTTAAGCCAATGGAGTCAATCCTACC
>JBEBGP010000381.1:0-1793 GCA_040081045.1 Candidatus Nitrotoga sp. | reverse complement strand
CACTCGACTCCTCCTGCTTTAAGCGCGCACCCTTCTGCTCCAGCCAGCCGGAATAATTGCCCTTCCACGGGATGCCATGCCCGCGATCCAGCTCCAGTATCCATTCTGCCGCGTTATCCAGAAAATACCGATCATGCGTTACCGCCACCACCGTGCCGGGGAAACGTGTCAAAAACTGCTCCAGCCACTCCACCGATTCCGCGTCCAAGTGGTTGGTCGGCTCGTCCAGCAGCAGCATGTCCGGCTTGGACAACAACAATTTACACAGCGCGACACGACGCTTTTCACCACCCGAAAGATGCTTGATGCGCGCCTCCCATTCCGGCAAACGCAAGGCATCGGCGGCAATTTCCATCTGCTGATTGGCACTTCCATCCGCCGCCGCAATGATCGCTTCCAACCGCGCCTGCTCTGCTGCCAACGCGTCAAAATCCGCATCCGGCTCGGCATAGGCGGCATATACCTCGTCCAATTTCTTCTGCGCGCTGAACACCTCACCCAACGCCTCTTGCACCGCCTCGCGCACGGTTTGTTCCGGGTTAAGTTGCGGCTCCTGCGGCAGATAACCGATATTCAAATTGGGCATCGGCGTGGCCTCGCCCTCATAATCCTTATCCACCCCTGCCATAATTTTCAACACCGTTGACTTGCCCGAGCCATTCAGCCCCAGCAGGCCTATCTTCGCGCCAGGGAAGAAACTTAATGAAATATCCTTGATAATTTGGCGCTTGGGCGGGACAACCTTGCCTACCCGATTCATGGTAAAAACGTATTGAGCCATTATTTACTTTGCCGGAAAAATTAAAGACGCAAGCTTAACTCAGAGCATGCAATTTGGGGAGGGTGCGTTGTGAGAAAACACGGTTCGGGCGCTTATGACAAACCATACCAGATTACCCCCCCAATTTGGATCAGGAACTTTTTCGGCCAAAATATTTCTTATGACGGTATTTCATATAAATACCAATCAGCGGTTATACTCGCCTTTTGACCATCACACACATACACCACCATGCTTGAAACTATCATAGCTGTTTCTTCACTTATTACCTTGATCATACTGATCAGGCGCGCCAATCGGCGGGTAGTTCTACCCAACCCTGTTTTGGTGCAACGCGATGGCGAATACAGTGCCGTGCTCGCACCGCATTTGAACACTGCGCAGCCGCTCATCGAAAGTTTTATGCACACGTTACGCGCTCAGTTGAACGTTATTAGACTTGATACCAGCAAAAGCAGCTCCACCCTGTATTTCAAAATACATGACAAAAACACCACCGCGCACGGGTATGAATTTTATTTGCTGGCCATTACACTGCGCGATGGCATGCTATATTTTCAGGCAGTCTCACCGCGTGCCCAGACTGACAAGAATGACGAAGATGGTCACTTGAAAACCGTGCAGGAAGTATCATCCCGCACCCTGGCAAATGTTTCCAACCATGGCACTTATTATGCCGAGATGGATAGCGCGATCATTACCGCCCTTACCACCGCCGCACAAAAACAAACCATAGCTGTATATCCCCTGACCGCCCACCCCAACGCGCACGCCGCGATTGCGGCATGATGGTTATTCCATCACCCTGAAACGACAATCACTCCGGGCATAATTCCAGTTCGCGTTAGAAAGGAAAACAAGGCGGCAAGGATGAGGTGACGAAGACAGTACATTTGAGTACGGCTATAACCAACCACTTTGCAACCGTCTTTTGGTTGCTTAGTGGGATGGCTATAACCAATGACTTGCCCGGCGTCTTTTGCCGGGTTAGTCAGATGGCTAGTAGTTATAT
>JBEBGP010000089.1:0-1794 GCA_040081045.1 Candidatus Nitrotoga sp. | reverse complement strand
GAATCTGGAAACGTTTTGCCGTTGAGCTTGCTGCGCTGCGTGCGGGCGAAAAAGTGCTGGATGTGGCGGGCGGTTCGGCCGATTTGTCGCGCCAATTCGCCCGACGTGTCGGTAGCAGCGGCCAGGTTTGGCTAACCGATATTAATAATGCCATGTTGCGCGTGGGTCGTGACCGCATGACCGACGACGGGTTACTGGAGCCTGTGGCACAGTGCGACGCAGAAAAATTGCCTTTCCCCGACAATTATTTTGATTGCGTCAGCATCGCCTTCGGCCTGCGTAATGTCACCCGTAAAGAAATGGCACTGCGTGAAATGCAGCGCGTGCTTAAACCCGGCGGACGGTTGCTGGTATTGGAATTTTCCAAAGTGTGGAAGCCATTGGAACCCCTGTATGATGCCTATTCATTCAAGCTGTTACCCAGGCTGGGCGAGTGGGTCGCCAAGGATGCGGATAGCTACCGCTATCTTGCAGAATCCATTCGGATGCACCCTTCGCAGGAAGAGCTAAAAGGCATGATGGAGGCAGCTGGCCTGTCGCGCGTAGAATATTTCAACCTGAGTGCAGGTGTGGTGGCATTACATCGCGGTTATAAAATATGAACATGCAAATAATTGCCACGAAACGGGTGTTGCCCATATACTGTGCGTCCGGTTTTTTGTTCAGCTAAATTTTACATTGATTATGAGGAATTTCCCCATGAAACGTTTCGCACTTTTATCCATGTTGGTTTTTATCGGTTTTTCTGTGGCTGCTCCGCATGCGGAAGCCAAGCGCTTTGGCGGCGGCAGCAGTTTTGGCAAGCAGCGTGATATCAGCCCGCAGCAAATGCAAAAGGCTCCCTCTGCTGCGCCTGCTAACGCGGCAACACCCGCAGCAGCCCAACCTGCCGGCAATAAATGGCTGGGACCATTAGCCGGCCTGGCGCTGGGTGCCGGGCTGTTTGCAATGTTCTCAAGCATGGGTTTGGATGGTGCATTGGGTGGTATTTTGATGGCACTGCTGGCAGCAGGCGCAGTGATGTTTCTGCTTTCCAGGTTTCGTAAACCGTCCGTTCAGCCAAGTCCTGCCATGCAATATGCGGGTGCGGCAGGCCAGGCTCCGGTGGCAAATCGTTTTGAACAGCAGTCTATCGCCGGCGGCGCGCATACCGGAGCGATGCTTGGCAATATCCCTGCAAATTTCCCGATAGAGTCTTTTTTGCGCAGTGCGAAAACTTCTTTCATTCGTTTGCAAGCCGCTAATGATCGTAAAGATCTGGATGATATTCGCGAATATACGACCGCAGAAATGTTTGCTGAGATTGCGATGCAGATTAAAGAGCGCGATAGTTCGCCACAGATTACCAATGTTTTATCAATTAACGCACAACTGCTGGAAGTGCAAAATGAAGCGGATTACGCTATTGCCAGCGTTCGTATGAGCGGCGAGTTGAGTGAAAACAAAGGCGCAGCCGAGAACTTTGATGAAGTGTGGCATGTGCAAAAAGATTTGCGCGATGATAAGGCCGTGTGGCTGTTGGCCGGGATTCAGCAAGTTTTATAATTCCAACTCGTATTGGGTTTGGAATAAGCCATACCTGATTGAGGTAATCCGTACAGTTTGCAACGAGTACGGGTTACCTTCTTCTACCGGAAATTATCTGAATATGTTGCGTCTACCTACAGCCTTGGCGCTCAATCATATACTCAAGCAAAATGAGTGGGCGTTGCAGCGGTTGGCGCGGCATTCTGGCAAAACGGTGCGATTCAATATCGCACCGTTTTCGTTTACATGTATCATTCAAAATAATGG
>JBEBGP010000073.1:0-7182 GCA_040081045.1 Candidatus Nitrotoga sp. | reverse complement strand
CGGGGTGGAGAGATTCGAACTCCCGACATCCTGCTCCCAAAGCAGGCGCGCTACCAGGCTACGCTACACCCCGAGAGCGCGGCACTATACAGTGCCAGGTATAAAAAATCAATTCTGCTTGTGTTGTTGTTTTGAAATTTGCGGCAAGGCGAGTCTCAGGTAGTAAATCATCGACCACAGCGTCAACAGAGCTGCCACGTAAATAAGGAATGTTCCAATTTCATGTGTGGGCAAACCCAGCACCGGCTCGTTATACAGCAACAGAAAAATTGAGAGCATCTGAAATGCGGTTTTAATCTTGCCCAGCATGGATACGGCGATACTTTGGCTGCCGCCCAGTTGCGCCATCCATTCGCGCAGAGCCGAGATGGCAATTTCGCGACCAATAATGATAAAGGCGATAATCATATTCACCAATTCCTGATTAACCAGAACGATCAGTGCAGCCGCAACCATCAGCTTGTCAGCAACCGGATCGAGGAATGCGCCAAAAGCCGAGGTTTGATTGAGCACGCGCGCCAGGTAGCCATCAAGCCAATCGGTGAACGCAGCGAGAGCGAAAATGATCGTGCTGGCAACATGCTTGAAGTGCAAAGACAGAATTTCATCAGGCAAGTAAAACACACCCATAAAAATGGGGATGAGCAAGATGCGGAACCAGGTTATGAGGTTCGGAATAGTAAGCGACATATTTCAATGCAATTGTTGATAGATTTTTTCTGCCAGTGTCAGGCTTATGCCTTCTACTTGCGCCAGCTCGCTTACGCTTGCCTGACGAACACCTTGCAGCCCCCCAAAACGTGCCAGCAAATTGCGCCTGCGTCGCTCTCCCACCCCGCTTATTTCCTCCAACATGGAAGCTGTCCTGGCCTTGCCGCGCCTGGCTCTGTGACCACTGATGGCAAACCGGTGCGCTTCGTCACGCACTTGCTGGATCAAATGCAGCGCGGGGTTGTCAGGTGACAATTGTAACGGCTTTTCATGTTGCGGCAGAAACAATTGCTCCATACCAGCTTTCCGTGTTACTCCCTTGGCCACGCCTACTATCGGGATATCCGTCAGACCAAGTTGCTGCATGACATCCCGGGCAACGCCCAACTGTCCCGCGCCACCATCGATTAAAATTAAATCCGGGTGCTTGCCGGGTACGGTGTTTAATTCCCTAATTTGCAATTTATCGGTTTTTGGTTTTTGTATTTTGAATGTTTCATTCTGCAATTTTTGATAGCGTCGCAACAGCGCCTGCCGTATCGCGGCATAATCATCCCCGCCTGTTATTCCAGTAATGTTATAGCGTCGATATTCCGAGTTTTGCATGGCCAAATTTTCATATACTACACACGAGGCGATGGTTGCTTCACCCATGGTGTGGCTGATATCGAAGCATTCTATCCGCGACAGTTCCGGCAACCCGAGCAGACCGCGCAAATTTTTCAGTCTGGCCAACTGCCCGGTTTGCTGCCCAATATGCTGCCGCAAGGCCAGCATGGCGTTTTTTAATGCCATCTCCAGCCATTGTTTGCGCTCACCAGATATGGGTTGCCTGATTAAAACAACGTGCCCAGCCTGTGCGCTGAGCAATGTTTCCAATGCGGCGGGAGCGATTTTTTCACTGACCAATATGAGCGGTGGCACGCTGCTATTCAGATAATGCTGCATCAAAAAAGCCTCTAAAGCTTCGTTGATAAGTTGAGTTTCAGTGACTGGGCGCTCGTCATTCTGAATATCTACATTGAAGTGTTCGATATTTTGGCTTGCAGCATTCTGCGGGAAAAAACTTTTGTCGCCCAAATGTCGCCCGCCTCTTACCATCGCCAGGTTTACACATAGCGCGCCCTGCAATTCTGCTACAGCAATAATATCGGCATCGGTTGCGTGACCACTTTCCATAAATTGCTTTTGTTGCACAGTGTGCAAGGCCTGCAATTGATCGCGTACCGTTGCCGCCAACTCGTAGCGTTGTTGCTCGGCGGCTTCATCCATTGCCGTTCTCAGATCCGCTTCCACTTCACTCTGCTTGCCTTGCAACAGCATGCTGGCGTTGTGTATATCAATTGAGTACTGCTCTGCAGTAATCAACCCGACGCAGGGCGCGGTGCAGCGATGGATTTGATGCAGCAAACAGGGGCGTGTGCGATTGGCAAACACGTTGTCTTCGCACGTTCGAATGCGAAAAATTTTTTGCAGCAATTGTATGCTTTCTTTGGCGGCATGCGAATCAGGGTAAGGGCCAAAGTATTGATTATGCTTATCCGTAGCTCCGCGATAGTAGGCCAGTCGGGGGAATTGATGTCCTGTCAAAAGAATATACGGATAAGATTTATCATCACGAAATAAAATGTTGTAACGCGGCTTGAGTGATTTGATTAAATTATTTTCCAGCAATAAAGCCTCAGCCTCGGTGGCTGTAACAGTAATTTCAATGCTTGCAATATGCGACACCATCAAGCGTATGCGCGGTGAAATATTGGTTGTTTGGAAATATGAAGCCACACGCTTTTTTAACTGCCCGGCCTTGCCCACATACAAAACCTGCCCGTATTTATCCAGCATGCGATATACGCCGGGCAGTAAAGGCAGGTCCGCTACCAATGCTTTGGGATCAAATATTGGCAGCGTATCGGACTGTTGAGTGGGTGGGGCAGACATGGTGTTTTATTTGCTCGCGTGATTGATATCATTCAAGTATGTGTAAATATCACGGAAAACGGCATGGAACATCGCTTCACTCAAACGCCTGGTTTGTGTGTTGTAACGACTGCAATGATAACTGTCATATAAACGTAATCCATTGGGTAAGATATGTTGTGTGCCATGAGCAAATTTAAAATTCATACCATTCAATTTCTTGTCACTCAATCCAAGGGCACGCATAACAGCCGCATGTGCCACAGTTCCCAGTGCCAGCACCACCGCGCCATAAGGTAATTTACTCAATTCATTTCTTAGATAGACATTACACTGCTTTACTTCGGACGGTTCGGGTTTATTTTTCGGTGGCAAGCATCGCACGGCGTTGGTAATGCGGCAATTACATAAAGTTAACTGGGTGTTTGGATTGTTCTCTGCATCCAGGGGTTCCGGGCTACTCGAAAAACCAAATTTGTGTAATGTGGAATATAGTAAATTTCCTGCGAAATCACCCGTGAATGGCCGTCCTGTTCGATTTGCGCCATGCATGCCGGGTGCTAAACCGACAATCAGAAAACGGGCATTTTCACTTCCAAATGAGGGCACTGGTCGCGCATAGTAATCTGGCTGCGCTGCACGCACTTCGTCCAAAAAATTTGCCAACCGTGGGCATAGGCGGCAATTACTTGAAAATTTCATATCGTCGGCGTCTTGCATATCGGACAAAAAGTTTAGCGGCATATTCAGGTCAGCGTCCAACGGAATGCTATGGATACTGGTTTATCTGCCACAGTGTTGCCAGGCGGAGCAGTCAGTAGCGGCGGAAGAATTTTCAGCGTTACCACTGGGTTAAGTTATGCGATCACCCATGAGAGGCAGTTGTATGGCTAGGCACAGATTCCTGTTTATCGAAATGTGAGTGGTGAACAGTTAACCAGCAATTCGGTATTTCATGTCGGATTATCCCGTCGTTTTTAGTCATGCCGGGAACACACCTGCAGACAAATACCGATCTCCGCGATCACACACGATAAATACCAGGGTTGCATTTTCAACTTGTGCCGATATTTTGAGGGCAACCGCCAGTGCGCCGCCGGATGAGATGCCGCAAAAAATTCCTTCCTCACGCGCTAAGCGCCGCGTCATTTCTTCTGCTGTTGCCTGTCCCACATTCTCTAAAGAATCTACCCTGCGCGGCTCATAAATTTTCGGTAGATATGCGGTTGCCCATTTGCGTATGCCTGGAATCTGTGCACCCTCATCCGGTTGTACACCGATAATTTGAATGGCTGGATTTCTTTCCTTGAAGTAACGCGCACAGCCCATAATGGTACCAGTCGTACCCATGCTGCTGATGAAATGTGTGATGCGACCCTGCGTGTCACGCCAGATTTCGGGTGCTGTACCCTCATAATGCGCAAGCGGATTATCAGGGTTGGCAAATTGATCCAGAATTATGCCACGCCCCGCATTTCTCAGCTTTTCCGCTGTATCACGCGCCAACTCCATGCTGCCGGATTTGTCCGTCAACACCAATTCTGCCCCAAAGGCTCGCATACTTTGTCGTCGCTCCACGCTTTGATTTTCCGGCATTACTAACAGCATTTTGTAGCCCCGCATAGCGGCTGCCATTGCCAGTGCGATTCCGGTATTGCCGCTGGTTGCTTCGATTAAAGTATCGCCCGGTTTAATATCGCCACGCGCTTCTGCGCGTGCAATCATATTTAATGCAGGGCGATCTTTAACCGAGCCGGCAGGATTATTACCCTCCAATTTGGCCAATATTACATTGCTGGTCGCGCCAGGAATGCGCTTGAGTTGCACCAGCGGTGTGTTGCCGACAAAATTTTCCAGCGTTGGGTACATCGGATTATTCCTGACATTTATGCGAGACATGGGAAACCGACATCTTAAATTAATGCCCAATCACAGAATTCTGCTTTGCTTGCACGGGGTGGGATTGGGCTATGCAAAAATATTAGTGAGCAGCTTTTGTGCTGGTTTTGACTTTTGACTTTGATGACCCTACAGTCAATTTCGAGCGCAATTTATTCACGGATTTATTTCCAAAGCCTTTCACATTTTGCAAGTCATCCACGGATTTAAAGGGACCGTTTTTTTCGCGATGATCAAGAATTGCCTGCGCTTTGACCGGCCCGATTCCATTGACTGCATCCAATTCTTCCATGGTTGCAGTATTCAGATTCACCGCTGCCAATGCGGCACTTGTAAGAATTAAATATGTGCACAAACCGAACAATAATTTTTTCATTACATTCCCCCTCACCAAGCGGCAGATGCCGCGCGCGGGATTATCGCATGACTCAGCAAATAAGAACCCCGCATAATTATCCGGTTTATATCACGCCAGATGCAATTCGCTATAATGCCGCCTTATATTTAATTGGTATCAGTACAAATTGTAATGAGCATAAGGACACCCCGCGCATCAGACCATCGCGTTATTCTGTGCATGAAATGGGGTACAAAGTATGGCCCGGAATATGTGAATCGCCTGTATGCCATGGTGCGCAGGCACTTGCAGGGCGATTTTCAGTTTGTTTGTTTGACTGACCGCACAGAGGGCATACGCTCTGAAGTTGAATGTTTTCCCATTCCCCCGTTGAATTTGCCGGATGGTTTGCCCGAGCGTGGCTGGAAAAAACTGACTACATTCAGCGCTGATTTGCATGGTCTGCACGGGACCGCGCTTTTTTTAGACCTCGATGTGGTGATTACCGATAGCATTGATTGCTTCTTTGAATATCCTGGCGAATTTCTTATCATCCACGATTGGAAACGGCCTTGGCGAGTGACCGGCAATTCCTCGGTATATCGCTTCAAAATTGGCGCACACGCCGATGTATTGGCAGAATTTCTGGCCACGCAGGAAGCAATCCGCAAAAATTTTCGTAATGAACAAGCCTATTTATCCGACGTATTGTATCGCCAGGGACACTTGCAATATTGGCCCGCTGAATGGTGTAAAAGCTACAAATATCATTGTATCCCGGCGTGGCCCAGTAACTATTGGCGTGCCCCGTTTATTCCAGATAAGGCTCGTATTTTAATTTTTCATGGTGAAGTCAATCCCCCCGACGCGCTCAGCGGCAATCGTAATCGTCGTTGGCGATATATGCGTAATGCCCCGTGGATTGCCGCACATTGGCGCGAGTAAGAGCAGTGAACTATATGAATCTGATGCAACGTTTTCGCTTCCTGTTGAAACAGAAAGCAGCATGCCTGTTACTCAATTTCCATGCGATTGTACGGGTGATTGAGCACAGTGGGAAAATGGGCAAGGCACGTCTGGAAAATCCACCCAGTTATGCGGTTCTGCATGGAGGCATGGCTTGGACAGTCTTTTATCGATGCGGATTAAAATTATTCGGGTGGGTTAATGAAATAACCGAACGCCATCCTTTATGCATGAAAGTAAAAATGTAAATGGGTCGATTGATCAAAAAAATTAAAGATATTTTTCTTAAACCATGGTCAGCCTTTGTATTTTTAGCCATTGTTATACTTGGATGTGCCACCATCTTTGGATTGGTGCGCCCGCCTGATGGCTTAAAATCATTCGTGTGGTTCATCTTGCTGGGGACATTTTGTATATTTGTTGACGGCAAGACAAGCAGGAAATATCCCCACTACTTATGCTGGGCCGTGTTTTTTGTTGTATTTGTTGTTGATCTGGCGTCGCAAGGTGTTGTGAGGCAGTTTTTTGGAGCAACTCCCCAACCCGGTGTGATTGCCGGGGCTCTTGCAAACACCAATCCGGACGAAACAAAAAATTTCATAATAGAGCAACGCTATACGATTATTCGATCCGTTATTTTTGCATCCCTGAGCTTTTTCATTATCGGGCTATTCAATAAAAAATATTTAAAAGCGTTGCGGATGGATATACAAAAAATAAACCGCAGGACATATGTTTTTTGGGCAGTATTAATCATTGCATTGCACTTCAACCCCACGATGTTGCGCCAACAACCTTTTTTGAGATGGTTTGTTGTATTTATGAGACACGCGGAAGCGCAAGAAGAAATGAGAAAAATTAAAGATATTCGAAGCGCGATCGAATTCAATCAAAGCAAGTGGAATTTGACAGGCCAGAACAATGAAGAAACAGTGGTGCTGGTAATCGGAGAAAGCGCCAACCGTAATAATTGGGGGCAATACGGCTATAGCCGACCAACAACTTTGCCGCTGGAAAATACATTGAAAAAATTACCCGGTGCAACGGTTTGGTTCGCTCAAGCAAAATCTTCCGAGGCGTTTACACTGTCCTCACTACAACAGGCGTTAACGTCGGCTACCAAAGCCAATCCAGATGCCTGGAAATTGTCTCCTGATATCATCATGCTGGCCAAAGCTGCGGGCTACCATATTACCTGGCTGTCCAATCAACCCAGCAGTGAGGGATGGGTTTCTGCCCTGGGAAAAAGTGCCGATGTTTATAAATTTATTAATCATGGCAATTGGCGGGATAGCTCGGCAACCGATATGGATTTGTTGCCCGAACTAAAAAAACAATTGTTGGTCTGTCTC
>JBEBGP010000230.1:0-7188 GCA_040081045.1 Candidatus Nitrotoga sp. | reverse complement strand
TGCTGGGTGGTGAGAAGTTCCGGCTCAGAGTAGGGCAGGCCGACAATCACCATGCCGTGGTGCAGCAGCGGTAGCATCATGGAAAGCAATGCACTTTCCTGTCCGCCATGCATGGTGGCAGACGAAGTGAACAGCGCAGCGGGTTTCCCTACTAAAGTATGTTGCATCCACAGCGGACTGGTGCTATCCCAGAAATATTTCATGGCGGCGGCCATGTTGCCAAATCGCGCCGGACTACCCATTGCAATGGCTATGCATTCCTGTAAATCTACATGCGTGGCGTAAGGTGCGCCCGTCTCCGGAATCTCCGGTGCAACCGATTCGGCAACAGTAGAAACCTTTGGTACAGTGCGCAATCGCGCCTGCACGTTTGGCACTGATTCCACACCACGTGCAATTAATTGCGCCATCTGCCTCACTGCACCGTGCTGGCTGTAATAAAGAACTAAATTTTCTTTGGCAGGACTATCCTGCGCGGGGGGTGCTTTAACAGCCATTGTTTAGGGGGGGTAAGTCTGATATCAAGTCAGGTATCATGCGCGTATTGTATTTCTTTTCCTTTCCTACGCAAACTTCTTTGGCTGTGAATAAAATTAATTTTATACACTTTCTGCGCTTTTTACGTTTTCTGATAAGACGTTTTAATCAGGATCGCTGCCTGGAGATTGCGGCCAGCTTGACTTTCACCACACTGCTGTCGCTGGTGCCCCTGCTCACTATCGCGCTCACTCTATTCTCAGCATTTCCAGTATTCTCCGAGTTTTCCAGCCTCATCAAGAATTTTATTCTGGCGAACATGATGCCGGAAACAGGCGGCAGAATAATTACACGCTACATGGAGCAATTTGCCGAAAGTGCAGCCAGACTTACTGCTGCAGGCATCGGATTTTTGATTCTTACCGCCATGTTAATGATGCTCACCATAGACAATTCTTTTAACATGATATGGCGTGTGTCGCGTGCGCGACGACCCGTGCAGCGTGTTTTAATTTATTGGGCGGTGCTGACTTTGGGGCCGATGTTCATTGGTGGAAGCCTGTCTATCACCTCATGGCTTACTACACTTTCCGCAGGATATGGCAAACAAATTCCAGGGTTTGGCCTGACCATGCTGGGCGTTACGCCATTAATTCTGACCACACTTGCATTTACTTTGCTGTATCGCATCGTGCCCAATCGATATGTGCCTTATCGCCATGCATTTGTCGGCGGGGTGATTGGCTCATTTGCATTTGAAATGATGAATCGCGCTTTTGTTTTTTACATCACTAATTTTCCAACTTACAAACTGGTATACGGTGCGTTTGCCAGTGTCCCGATATTTTTATTCTGGATATATTTATCCTGGGTAACAGTACTTGTAGGTGCGGTGATCACCTCATCACTATCACATTGGCGTAGTGATTCCGATAAAGAAATTCAACCTGCCGAGCAATTGTATTATGCAATCTGTATGCTAAAAATGATGGCTTCAGGGATGCACAACGGCAATGTGCAATCACTACCTGTATTCTCAAAAAAATTGCGTATCGGGTTCGACTCTGTGGAGAAAATTCTGGACAAATTAGCGCTCGCGAATATCGTGCGGAAACTAACAGGAAACGGTTGGGCGCTGATCCGTAATACTGAACACATCAAGGCCAGCGAGCTATATGGCTTGTTTGTTTTTAACCCCGATATACACACAAATAATCACGGTGATGCCAAGGTGAAAGCATGGTTAATGCATCTCAGAGACCATTCTGGAGGTAAGGCAGATGTTACTTTGAATCAGCTTTTTGCCGAAGGTGAACATCCCGTCTACACTGAACCCACTGCTACTCACGTCAATAAACCAAATAATAAATAACAAGATAATTGCCGCAGTACGCTTAATTTTTCTGCCATGCGGCGTTAACCAAATTGGGATACTCGGGTTTTCCCAGACTGCCGTTATAGCGCCCCAAGGCGCGATATAAGTTGCCCTTCTCCATATTCAGGTAATGGCGCAGGATCGTGCAGCCATAGCGCAAATTGATATTCGGATGAAATAGATTATCTGCAGGCGCGCCGATTAATCCCACCCAAAATGGCATTACTTGCATAAACCCCCGCGCTCCCGCACGCGACACTGCATATTTTTTGAAACCACTTTCAACCTTAATTAGTCCCAGTACCAAGCGCGAATCAAGTCCCGCGCGTGTTGCCTCGTAGTGCACCATTTTAAGAAAATCTGCGCGCATATTTGCATCGGGAATACGTTTCTCAATACCGAAGCGCTGCGACATATCCTGCACCCATTGTGCCTCCTGTGCCGGCGAGGTAAATGCTGATTTAGTCGTGCCCTGATCGGAGACGGATTGATGCAATGCGGAGCGTACGCTGGCTGATAAGGGTTGGTACATCTGCGTACCCGCATGGACAACGCTGATGCTCTGCCAGCCAACAAGGAATAGAGTCAGCAGGGCGGCAAGAAAAAAATTGTTGGTGTGTAGTCGCGTCATTTCTTCAACCAGCTGATAGTTTTAATTGCACAAATTTCAATAAATCTGACAAAGGAACCAGCTGCGCCGCGGAATCTTTTCGTCCCTGATATTCCACTTGATTTTCTTTTAAGCCGCGCTCGCTGATCACTATTCGATGCGGTATGCCGATTAGCTCCAAGTCTGCAAACATAATGCCGGGACGTTCGTCGCGGTCATCCAGCAATACTTCAATTCCCGCCGCGCATAATTCGGCATAAATCCGTTCGGTGGCTATGCGTACCAACTCATTTTTTTTACTGCCGACGGGAGCCAGCGCAATTTTAAACGGAGCCATCGCCTGTGGCAGCGTGATGCCGCGTTCATCATAATTCTGTTCAATCGCCGCCGCAACTATGCGCGATACACCGATCCCATAACAACCCATTTCCATTTCCTGCGGCTTACCCTGTTCATCCTGAAAAGTCGCGCCCAGCGCATTCGAATATTTGGTACGCAACTGGAATATGTGGCCAACTTCTATGCCGCGACAGAGCTCCAGCGTACCTTGGCCGTCGGGTGAGGGGTCGCCTGCGACGACATTGCGGATGTCGTGTAAATCTTTGTCGCTCAGTTGAAAATCACGACCAATATTGACCCCCGTATAGTGATGTCCATTTTCATTTGCGCCACAAATAAAATCGGTCATGGCAACGGTGGCATGATCTGCAAACATACTTATACTTGAATTAACTGGTCCGATATAACCGGCACGACACCCCATGTTTTTTTCAATTTCTTCTTCAGTCGCGAAACGGAAATTGCCCAACGGAGCAATTTTGCTTGCCTTAATTTCATTCAAGGTGTGATCACCGCGCAACAACAGCAGGGCAAAGCCACCGGCCTCGCCCATGACAGCAATGCATTTCAGAATATGTTGCGAAGTCGCATTTAAGAATGCTGCCACCTCCTCGATACTTTTTTGTCCGGGCGTGGCAATCTTTTGCATGGTTTGTGTCGCAGCGGCGCGTGATGCAGCAGGCGCTACCGCTTCTGCCAACTCCACGTTCGCCGCGTAATTCGATGTTGGGCAAAACGCCAACCCATCCTCCCCCGAATCTGCCAACACATGAAATTCATGCGAACCACTGCCGCCAATTGCGCCTGTGTCAGCCGCCACTGCCCGATATTTCAACCCAAGGCGGGTAAAAATACGGCTATAAGTTTCATACATCACGCGATAGGTTTGTTCCAGGCTTTCAAAATTGGTGTGAAAGGAATACGCATCTTTCATTAAAAATTCACGCGCGCGCATCACCCCAAAACGGGGTCGCACTTCATCGCGGAATTTGGTTTGTATCTGATAGAAATTTATCGGCAATTGCCGATAACTCTTTATTTCACGTCGCGCAATATCGGTAATAACCTCTTCGTGCGTCGGGCCAAAGCAGAAATCATTCTCGTGCCGGTCTTTTATTTTTAACATTTGCGGGCCAAACATTTCCCAGCGCCCAGTCTCCTGCCACAACTGGGCAGGCTGCACCGCCGGCATCAGCAACTCAACCCCGCCGCTTTTATTCATTTCCTCCCGTACCACCGCTTCCACTTTGCGCAATACGCGCAAACCCAGTGGCATCCAAGTATACAAACCGCTGGCCAATTTTTTGATATACCCCGCACGCAACATCAGACGATGGCTGATTAACTCGGCTTCTACGGGCGCTTCTTTCTGGGTGGAAATATAAAATTGTGAAACACGCATGATTTAATTTCGAAAAAAATGAAAACGCAAGTTTACAGCGAACCAAGCCATGATGCTGCCCAAGATTTACAGGCCGGAGCCGAGATCAATATAAAATTGCAGTTGGGTGCGTCCCTGGCAAGATTTGTAAGCAATTGGATATTTTGTGATGAATGCGAAAACCAGCCGGTGCCGGTCTTCAGCAGCCGGTCCATTTGTGCTTGTGTATTGGCGAAAGACAGCCTATACGATCCTTCACTTTGCCGTGTTAGCATAGCGCACCTATAATCTACCCCATTTTCTATGGTCAACCCTGCATTGCTAGATAAAATGAGTTGTAAATTGGCACAGCCGCGCTACCCACTTTCACTTTTAATCACATTATGAGATTTTACCTGTTGCTTACCAGCCTGGTCTTAACCGGATGCGCTGCAAGTCCAACCCATAGTCAAGATCCGCTTGAGTCCCTGAATCGCAAAGTTTATTACTTCAATGAAGCCGCTGACAAAGCCGTACTCAAGCCTGTCGCCAAGGGTTATAACGCCGTGGTGCCGGAATTTGCAAAGCTCATGGTGACGAATTTTTTCTCTAACCTTGAAGACGTTGCCACAACAGCAAATGATCTGCTGCAATTTAAATTTGCCCAAGCCGCTTCCGACGGCAGCCGTGTTCTTTTCAATTCAACTTTTGGGGTGTTTGGTTTGTTCAATGTGACCGACAGGCTGGAAAAGCATAGGGAAGATTTTGGTCAAACGCTGGGTTTCTGGGGCGTGAGTAATGGCCCGTACCTCGTATTGCCGTTCTTTGGTCCCAGCGCACTGCGTGATAGCGTGGGGTTGTATGTGGATACAATGTCCAATCCCGGTAACCATATCCAAGACATTTCTACACGCAATGAATTATATGTATTGGATAAAATAAATATCCGCGCCAGATTGATCGCACAGGAAAAGCTTCTCGATACGGCCGCGCTGGATCGCTATTCCTTTCTCCGTGACGGATATTTACAACGGCGTATCAGCCAGGTGCATGATGGAAATCCACCCCGTGTGAAACTTGAAGATGAAGATTTTTAGAAGCAACAACCAAAAAAAATGGCTTGCGCTCAGGCAAGCCATTTTTCCCGGCAACTGCTTGTTAATTTCCTGAGCGTAATGCCTGTATGCGCTCCTCCAGGGGAGGATGCGTTCTAAAAAGAGCCATTAACTTTCCGTCTCCGGAAATGCCAATCGCGGCAATTTGCTTGGGTAACGTCGCTTGTTCATGATTGGCTTTCAGTTTTTCCAACGCGGCAATCATCTTTCCACGACCTGCAAGCTTTGCGCCTCCGGCATCTGCACGAAATTCACGTTGCCGTGAAAACCACATCACAATAATGCTAGCCAGAACACCCAGAACCAGCTGCGCGACAATGCTGGTGATGAAAAAAGCCGGACCTTGACCACGCTCTGTTTTGAACACGACACGGTCAACCAGATGGCCAATGATGCGGGAGAAGAAAATCACAAAAGTATTCACCACCCCTTGAATCAAAGCCAGAGTAACCATGTCACCATTGGCTACGTGACTGATTTCATGCGCCAGCACGGCCTCAGCTTCATCGCGGCTCATGGCGTGTAACAACCCGGTGCTGACTGCCACCAGTGCGTTGTTGCGATTCCAGCCAGTCGCGAAAGCATTCACATCCGGTGCGTCATACACAGCCACCTCCGGCATCCCTATGCCCGCTGCCTGTGCCTGACGGCGCACTGTCTCCAGCACCCAGCGCTCAGTTGGATCCGCCGGGCTGGTTATTATCTGTGCTCCGACCATGCGTTTGGCCGACCATTTCGACATAAATAGTGAAATAATCGAACCCGCAAAACCCATCACGGTGGACATAACCAGCAATGATTGGAAGTCAATGCCCCCGCTCTGATCCAGCATCGTATCCACACCCAAAATACGCAGGGTAATGCTGATTACCAAAAGTACTGCCACGTTTGTCAAAACAAACAAGAAAATTCGTTTCATGCCCTTGCCTCCATTAAATAACGCTTAATAAACCAACAATAAAAACGGCGCGCAGTTTACCGTTTTTATAATACGTTGTCGCTGTATATGGTGCAGTTCATGAAAATTTCAAGAACCTGTCCCATGTCACCTGTGCATTGGAATAACTTTGTTTCCAATAAGTTTCCTGCAAGCCAGGTTCGGTTCAATGAAAATATTGCATTTAGTACTAACTAGTATTATAGTGTGGCACATCGAAGAAAATACACCCGAACTTAAATATATATCATGCACGGAAAAAAATTTCTTCCCGTCCTGCGCGAGATTGCCAGAACCTACCAGGAATTCGGCTCCTACTCGGCTGCCCATGTTCGCACCTTGGGGTTAACCCCTTCCCAGTTTGATATTATCGCTACGCTTGGCAATACCAGTGGCATGAGTTGCAAAGAGCTGGGCGAGAAAACCTTAATCACCAAAGGTACGCTCACCGGGGTGATTAGCCGTCTCGAAGTAAAAAAAATTATTAGTCGTATTCCTTCGCCCAATGATGCCCGCAGTCAAATTATCCAATTGACCAGAAAGGGTGAAACCCTGTTTACAAGCGCTTTTCCTGCGCATATTAAACATTGTGAGCGTATATTTACTACTTTTTCCCAATCCAATCTGGATAAGTTAACACACGATTTACAGAAACTGCGGCATGCTGTGGTTGCTGCCCGTGCGCATCAAAAATCGAACATTACCGGACCCTAATCCGATCAAATACCCAATAAATATAAATGGATACCTCTGTACAACAATGGTTGGATCATCCCGCAGTTCAGAGCGGCCTTATTCCGTTTGTGGTTGCGCTGCTGGTGGCGGAATTATTGCGGCGAGTGCGCCTAAGCGGCTTGGCAATTGTTGCCGGATACGCGGCAACGGTATACATCATCAGCGATTTTTCCTTCTCTCCGCTTACCGCAAACCGCAGAATTATATTGCTGGGTATGGTTTCTGCACTGATCGCCATAC
>JBEBGP010000264.1:0-1800 GCA_040081045.1 Candidatus Nitrotoga sp. | reverse complement strand
GTTGTGCAAAGAAAAGAGAATCCACCCCGCAGGTATCGCGCAAGTTACTGCAGCTAAAAATGATGGTCGCTGGGAACAGGCGTATGATTCTCCCAAAAACATGCAGATGCCAACAGATTTCATTAACGCGATCAAGAAAAATGCGAAAGCGTATGCACTTTTTAAAACCTTGAATCGGGCGAACCTGTACGCTATTTGCTGGAGACTTCAAACGGCAAAAAAACCTGAAACACGAAAAAAGAGATTTGACACGCTCTTTGCTATGCTCCAATCGGGAAAAAAGTTACACTAAGGACATGAATTTCACTGAAGATGTGTTGCCGATAGTGAGGGCATCGAGGGACATTTCACTTCCAGGATTTGGCAAGAATGCATTTGAGCGAAAAGACTCAGGCAAGATGTTTGATGTGGTAACCGATGCTGATATCGCTGTTGAAGCATTTCTGCGAATGGAATTAGCAAAGGTTGCACCAGAGATAGCTTTTAGAGGTGAGGAATCTGGCGAGACAGTGATAGGTGAGACTTTCTGGCTCTGTGATCCCATTGATGGAACAGGACAGTACGTACGTGGATTGCCGTACTGCACGACTATGCTTGCCTTGATTGAACATGGAGAAGTGTCGGCATCGGTAATCTATGACTTTGTTGAAGACAAGGTGTATCACGCTGAGAAAGGGAAAGGCGCGTATTGTAACGGCGAATCGATACATGTCAGTGACCGTGGTATCGCAGATTCGTACATCGCGTGGGAAACGCATTTGAATGTACCTGAAAATTTAGAAATTTATATGAGGTTGCGTAAGCAAACAGCTGGCATGATGAAATGGATGTGCGCGGGGTATGAATCAATCATGGTCGCAACAGGGAAGATCGAAGCTCGTATTAATTTTGATCCCTGGGGAAAGGATTATGATTTCGCACCGGGAGCATTCTTAGTCAGAGAGGCTGGCGGGATTGTCGCCAATCTTGGTAAAAACACCTATGACTATACGAATTTAGAGTTTATTGCTGCAAATCCACAAATGTTCAAAGATCTGACCGAAGGTAACGAAGCAGTTTTCCCTATTGCCAAGTAGAGCTATTTTCGTATGGTATCGTTATCCTATATTAGTTAATAGCGTCATTATGAAGCACATGTTCGATCAGAAAATTATTATCAACACTATGGTGGGTGTTATTCTTGCAGGTGTTGCCATCCACGTACTCGGGTTTGTGGCTCATACCCTCGGCCTCTAAAAGGGGTATATGAAAAACGATCGCGAATGGGGCAACAAGGAGCAGATGATGGACTACCAGGCTGAAATTGAAGCTACGCTGGACACGCAATAAGTTACCGAGCAGTCTTTTGTAGATGAAACTCCTCACCATGCTGGTGAGGAGTTTTTATATTGGAATCCGGGTAGTTATTACGGTGCCGTAGTGGTCGCAGTGTCTGTGCTTGTGGCAGCTGTATTTTCGATATGTTGTGCCGCAATTAAATCAATCGAAGCATCAAAGAACGGATCACTTGAGGTTGCGTATTTCGTCAAATCTTCTGGGACAAGAATGTCGGGGATGATACCAGTGCCATTTATGCTCCGACCAAGCGGGGTGTGCCATCGCGCAATAGTTATTTTAAGCGTTCCGACATCGCCAAGCTCAACCAGCTGTTGTACAGAACCCTTGCCGTATGTTTTTTGCCCCACGATAGTCGCAAGTTTGTAGTCTTGCAATGCTCCTGCAAATATTTCAGACGCCGATGCTGAATTAGCGTTAACAAGCACGTAAATATGTTTGGTCGTCGAGGCGAGGGTCCCATAC
>JBEBGP010000071.1:0-1807 GCA_040081045.1 Candidatus Nitrotoga sp. | reverse complement strand
GAAATATTGCGCGAGTTTGAAGCAATTTCAGAAGGCGATAGCGCCCGCCATAGCCCGCGCGCAAAATCGTGGATGAATAAAGTGAAAGAGTTCTTCCAATAATTTCAACAGCACCATTTGTATAATTCCAGTTTCAGTTTGAAAGTGATACAAGGCGGCGACAAGTGAGCGACGAAGACAGTACAGGTAGTACGGCTATAACCAACCACTTTGCAACCGTTTTTTGGTTGCTTAGTGGGATGGCTAGTAGTTCATCAGGAACGAGCGCGGAAGCCAACACAGTAGCACTGATAAAATGGAATTGGAATAAAAACCGAAAGGTCATGATGCAAATCAAATCATTGGGCCATGCTGTACTCAAGGTTAGAAATCTTGAACGCTCGGTACAATTTTATCGCGACCAACTCGGCATGAAAGAAGTGGCGCGCATTCAAAACATGATGGTGTTTTTTTCGCTGGGTGCGAATCATCATGATCTGGGTTTGTTGCAAGTGGGCGAGTCAGCACAGCTTCCCGCGCAACGCAGTGTCGGGCTGTATCATCTGGCATTTAAAGTCGGCGACAGTCTGGACGAACTGCGCGCCTGCAAACAACACCTCGAACAACAAGGCATTCCCATCCTTGGCAGCAGCGACCATCACGTCAGCCAATCGCTCTATATTCAAGACCCGGACGGTATCGAGATTGAATTGTACGTCGATGCCGATCCGGCGATCTGGCGCGCTAATCCCGCCGCATTGGCAACGGTCAAACCACTCAGGCTTTAACGGTTAGGCATCAACAAATAAATCCGGGATTTTCTACTGGGAATCCGAAAGTAAAGACCACGGTTTGGTTTGAAAAATTCACCCAAAGTGAAAATAGATTTTCAGAACAGGTGTTTACTACAACTACATTAAGTTTGTCAGGAGTTATCGTGATACTTCTTGGTTTTGATCCTGGTGGCATTAATAGTTTTGGCTGGGCAACACTTCACCTCGACGAAGCTGGGCAGTTCGTCAAACTTACAACAGGCATCGCCTCCAACGCACCAGATGCCATAGGTAACGCATGGCCGATCGCAGCTTCTGCACCAGCGGGTGTTGGCATTGATACCCCGTTGTTCTGGGTGGAAAAGGGCGACAGGCATGCCGATGCATATATACGCCAGCGTGTGGTTAATGCTGGTGGTCATTCCGGCACAGTAAATAGTGTCAACTCGCTTCGAGGCGCGTGTCTAGTACAGGGCATTATCACTGCCCGGCTCGTCGCCACTTTGTGGCCATCAGCCATTATTACGGAAGCTCATCCGAAGGCACTGTTGCGTCTATGGGAGGAGGCAGAGTTATTTGTCACCAATTATCTACCACCAAACTACACAGAACATGAACGCGATGCTGCGCTTGCAGCAGTTGCAGCTTCGGCTGCTGTCAATAAGCACCCATCTTGGTGCAATCTAGTTCTGAAAGAAGTTGCACCATTTTTCCCCAGTGGCCGAGAGGTGTCATATTGGTTTCCGCAATGAACAAACCTAACAAGTAAAGCTGGATTGAGAACGCGAAGTGAGCCACGATCTGAACCGTTTGTTGAACAAGCCCGATCCCTCTCCAACCTTCATCATCGCCATTGTAGTAACGCTTCCATGCCCAAGATAATTCTTTTCAACAAGCCGTTTAATGTGCTCACCCAATTCAGGCCGGATGGAGATCGGCAAACTTTGGCACATTTTTTTACGGACCAGAGTTTGCGTGTTGCCGGGCGGCTGGATAGAGATTCCGAGGGGGTGCTATTGCTGACCGATGACGGGATTTTGAATGCGTGGATGACA
>JBEBGP010000274.1:0-7295 GCA_040081045.1 Candidatus Nitrotoga sp. | reverse complement strand
CTTACATATTTTTTTAAGTTTAAGTGATAGGCAACACAACGAAACACTGCACCGGGTTTTCCATTCACGGTAGAAGCCTTCGGCTTCACCCAAGGGCACCTTGTTGACACTGTGTTCGGGGGACTTGTAACAACCTAATGTATCAGTATTGCTACCCCTATATAACAACCCCATATGAAATTTTAGGACATCTCGGCCATGTGAATTATAATAGATTCCGTTCACACACTGACCCATTGCCTACCGATGAAAACCGATCATTCACCCGCACCTCTTCCATCCAAACAGAAAATTATCGCTGCCGCCGAGAATCTCTTTATGGCGCAAGGTTTTCGTTCGACCACTATTGCTGAAATTGCTCAGGCTGCGGAGATGTCACCTGCCAATTTATACCGCCACTACGAGAACAAAGAGGATATTGCTGCAGCCTGCGTTGAACATTGTTTGGACAAAAAAAATAAAATATTGCGTGGCATATTGCAATCCAAACATGCCAGTACCGCCATATTGCTGGAGGCATTTGTAATCACACTGCTGCGCCACACCCATAACGAAGCCATGTCCAACCCAAAACTTAACGAAATGTGCGAAACAGTTATAGCCCTGAGACCGAAAGTAATACGTATCATCATGTCCAATCTGCAGGCAATGTTTGCAGAAATACTGGCACGTGGCAATGCCAGCAAAGAATTTGACGTAGAGAATATTATGCTCACGTCCGAAACACTCCTTGAGACGCTCAGTACATTTTCCAACCCGCTGCTGATGCACTTGCATCCGCTACCGGAGTTTGAGCGGCGCGCGCGCGAGGCGGTATCGCTACTCATACGCGGGTTGTCCCGGTAATATATTTGACTTGTCACGATGTAAATATAATAATTAACCGTTCACATCCACCATCTAACCCAACATCCATTCCAAAAAAAGTTACTATGAAAAAATATTTGGAACAAGTCATTCGGTATCGCTGGCTGGTCATCGCCATGACATTATTGCTCACAGGGTTGGCTATTCATCAGGCTCGCAACCTGCGCATTATCATCGATCCCAACACCATGCTGCCGCACAACCACCCGTATATAGACACATCAAATCGCGTAGAAAAACTATTCGGTAGCAAGGACATTGCCATTATCGGCATTACACCCAAGACGGGCGATGTGTTTCAGCCGGAAGTGTTGCGCAAGGTGCAGAAAGTCACCGCAGCCTTGATGCAATCTCCAGGGGTGATCAAGGAAAACCTGCTGAGCCTGACCGCGCGGCGCGCCAAAAATATTATCGGTACAGCAGAGGGTATGGAAGTACGCCCTCTGATTACCACCATTCCTGAAACTCCACAGCAGATGGCCGCACTACGGCAGGCAATCAAGAATAATCCGGCTTATATCAACTCCATCATTTCCCAGGATGAGCGCACTGCGGTGATTGTGGTGTCGTTCAAAAATGGCAAGGGCGGATTTCGCGGCATGATGGATACCGCCAACAAAGCGCTGGACAATGTGCGCGACGATACGGTGGATATTGCCATTGGCGGCCTGCCGAGCTTTCTGTCGCGCATCGAGATTTATTCCGAGCGCATGGGCATTTTATTGCCGCTGGCGATTTTACTGGTGGGGTTGATTTTATTCGAGGCCTTCCGCTCCTTTCAGGGCATGATTCTACCGCTGATCACAGCCATCCTTGCAGTAGCATGGGGTGTGGGCACAATGGGTGCGGTGGGCGTGCCAATGGATGTGTTTAATGCCACCACGCCGATATTAATTTTAGCGGTGGCGGCAGGCCATGCCGTGCAACTTCTAAAGCGTTATTACGAAGAGTATTACCGCATTATTGATATCTCCGGCACCACCATAACACCGCGCGAAGCAAACCGGCTGGCGGTGATCGAATCTCTGTCCAAAGCGGGTCCCGTCATGATGGTGGCAGGCATGGTGGCAGCACTGGGATTCTTTTCGCTGATGGTATTTGAAATTACTACAGTACGCACCTTTGGAATTTTCACCGGTATGGGCATACTCGCCGCGCTGACTCTGGAAATGACATTTATTCCGGCCATCCGCTCCATGCTCAAACCACCGGGTGAAAAAGACGGTCTGCTGGAAAAACGCGTGCGCATCTGGGACATCATCGTCAGTAAAATCGCCAATCAGGTCACCAACCATCGCCAGCGCGTGTACGGTGTGGCTGCGGGGCTCATCGTCATCGGCCTGTTTGGAATGAACATGGTCGTCACGAATAATTCCACCAAATCCTATTTTGCCAAAGATGCCTCATTCATGCAGGAAGATCGATTTTTGAATGCGCACATCGGCGGCACCAACACGTTATCGTTGTTAATTGAAGGCAAAAATGATGACGCCATCAAGAACCCCAAAGTGTTGCAGGCAATGGATGAGATACAACAGTTTCTCGATCAACAGCAGTATGTGGGCAAAACTTTATCGATGGCGGATTTTATTAAACGCATGAACCAGGCCATGCATGGCGACGATCCGGCGTTTTATAAAATTCCGGAAGATGGCAATTTAATTTCACAATATCTGCTGCTGTACTCCATGTCGGGCGAGCCAGGCGACTTTGATACCTATGTCGATTACGATTACCGCATGGCCAACATGACTGCTTTTTTGAAAGTTGACAGCAGTGCACACATCGAAACGCTGGTGCCAAAAATCCGCGCCTTTGCGGCAGAACGATTGGGCGACCGCGCCACGCTGCACATCGGCGGCAGTGTGCCGCAAGGCACGGCATTAAATGAAGTCATGGTGCATGGCAAAATTCTCAACATCGTACAAATTGCCGCCGTGGTATTTATGATTTCATCACTGGTATTTCGTTCACTACTGGCCGGCCTGCTGGTACTGTTGCCTTTGCTCATGGCAGTCATCGCCAATTTTGCCATGATGGGCTACAGCGGCATGTATTTGAATATTTCCAACTCGCTCAGCTCCGCCATGGCAATCGGTATCGGTGCAGACTACGCTATTTATTTAATATACCGTTTGCGCGAGGATATCCGCAAAGGTGAAAACGAAATGGAAGCGGTACGACATGTGCTGAGAACTGCCGGCAAGGCTTGTTTATTTGTGGCCATTGCGATCAGCGTGGGTTATGGCGTGTTGTTCTTCTCGGTTGGATTTAACATACACATCTGGCTGGCAACACTGATTGCAACCTCCATGTTGACCAGTGTGTTCGCCGCGCTGTTTTTAATTCCTTCTGTCATACTCACCTTCCGACCTGATTTTGTCTACCGTTCGAGTTCTGCAATTAAAGGAGCAACCGCATGAAAAACAAATTCAATTGTGGCAAGCTGGCTAGTTTAATAGCTGCAACCAGCTTGATGTTCGTCGCATTACTGCAATCAGCGCAGGCCGCCGAGCCGAATCTGGGTGAGATCATTAAAAAAAGCCTGATGATTAACAAAGTGCTGGACTCCACGTCGGACGCCACTTTCACCCTGACCAATAAATCCGGCCAGGAACGCACCCGCAAGACTTATGGCGTTTCCAAGCTGCAAGCCAATGGCATCGACAACATGCGTATGACGCGATTCCTGTCCCCATCCGATGTGAAAGGAACAGTGTCATTGTTGATAGAGCATTCAGCGGCGGATGATGACATCTGGATTTATTTACCGGCTCTGAAAAAAGTCCGCCGACTGGTCTCCAGCAATAAACGCGACAGCTTTGTTGGTACAGATTTCTCTTACGGCGATGTGATCGGGCACAAACAGGAGGAATGGAACTACCAACTGCTGCGCGAGGAGACCGTCGATGGTGCGCTCTGTTATGTGATTGAAGCCTTACCCAGGAACGACACCGTTCGCATCAACAGCGGTTACGCCAGACGTATTATATGGATACGCAAAGACAATGCCTTTGCCATCAAAGGCGAGATGGATGATGAGAATGGTCAGCTCTTTAAAACTTTTCATATGACCGAATTGCGGGAGGTTGATGCGGCCAGAGGCAAGTGGCAAGCCATGCGGCTGGAATCTAGAAATTTACAGACGGGTCATCAAACTGTAATCAAATTTGAAAATTTCAAGGTTAACCAAAAAGTACGCGATGATTTTTTCACCGAACGCTATATGGCAAAGGAATAAACTGCGGGCAGTTTTCTTTTCTGTTGCAGTATTATCTGTTATCACTTCGCCGACCACGACTCGTGCTGAGACCGCATTACCTGCCTGGGCGAATGAGTGGTTGCCCACTGGTTCGGTGCGCGGCAGCTATTGGGGTATGGAGCACAACGCCTCGGGTGCTGATGATATTGACAACGCCGACTTATGGCTTAAAGTCACACCGCATTTAACTGAAGACATTACCCTGGTGGCAGAAGGCTGGGCGAGAACCTCGACCACACCCACATCTGCCAATATCTCCAACCCCACTCAAACCGTCAGCAGGTTACGCGAAGGCTATCTGAATACAAGCTACGGCGCGGCTGATTTTCGTCTCGGCAAGCAAATTATTGTATGGGGTCGCGCTGATCAACTTAACCCAACCGACAATTTGAGTCCGCGCGATAACTCGCAATTATTCGCAGAACCGGACGATCAGCGACATGGCACGATCGCTGTAAAAGCCACTTATCATTTTACCAATGCATTTTCCGGCCTCGCTGCCAGTGCAATCTGGCTGCCTGTTTTCCGCCCTAATATTCAGCCAATTTCGCCCCCTGCAGGCATCAGCTTTACCGAGCTAATCCCCACGAAAGACCAATATGCATTCAAGCTGGAACAGACCGGGCGTGATATCGATTGGTCGCTGTCTTATTTTAATGGTTACGATTTGAACCCCGATCTTGGCCTACGCACCCCGCAGAATATAGCACTGAATCACCATCGCATCCGGGTGTTGGGCGCAGATGCGGCCACGGTTATTGGACGTTATGGTGTGCGTAGTGAGATTGCTTACACATGGACAGAAGATAAGTCGGGCGACGATCCCTTTACCAAAAATCCATTCCTGTATTGGGTAACTGGCGCAGATAAAACTTTTCTGGAATATCTCAATATCAATCTGCAATACTTTGCGCGACGCGTTACCGATTTTCAAAATCCCCATACTATCGCCAATCCACAGTTACAACCTGTCGCGATACAGCAAAGCATTATTTCCAGTCAGCAAGATGGTTTCCAGCAAGGGGCAAGCTTGCGCATCGCCAATAAATGGTTTAACGAAACGCTGGATGCGGAGCTCGCTGCAGTTTATAACTTCACCCGTCAGGATTATTTATTGCGCCCGAAAATCAGTTATGCCTTCAATGACCACTGGCGCGGCAATCTCGGCGCCAATATATTTCACGGTAAAAACGGAAGTTTTTTTGGATTGCTGAAAAATCGCTCGGCGACCTTCGCAGAAATACGTTACGGATTTTAGATGCCGAAGCCCGATTATTCGGCGGGGGGTGACGGTCTTTTTCTACGCAGACCAAACAACCACCCCACATAGCCGGATAACGAATAGCCGAAGAACAATAAAAACAGTACGCCCGGTGGGTAGCTGGAAATAACCATGAAGAAAAGCGCAACAATCAGAACAACAACAAACGGCACGCTCTTGCGCATATTAAAATCTTTGAAGCTATGAAAGCCCACATTGCTGACCATACTTAAACCCGCAAAAACAGTGATGGCAACCGCAGGCCAGCGTATATCTCCGCCTGTCAATTGATTGTCCTGCATGACCCAAACAAAACCCGCTACCAGTGCCGCTGCCGCCGGACTGGGCAGACCCTGAAAATAACGCTTATCGACTACATCAATATTTGCATTGAATCTGGCTAACCGCAAGGCCGTGCCAGCACAGTAAATAAAGGCGGCAAACCAGCCCAGCTTACCCAAATCCTGAAACGCCCATTCATACATCAGCAAAGCGGGGGCAACACCAAATGACACCATGTCCGACAAACTGTCGTATTCGGCACCAAACTCACTTTGCGTGTGGGTCATGCGTGCTACTCGACCATCCAGACCATCAAATACCATCGCAATAAAAATCGCGACCGCTGCATATTCGAACATACCATTCATCGCCTGCACAATGGCATAAAAGCCGGAAAACAGCGCGGCAGTCGTCAATAAATTGGGCAACAAATAGATGCCACGCCGCCGCAAATTCATCGGTTTGTGTTGATCAGAATTTTGATTATCCAAATTCTGGTTATCAGGATCAGGTGTGTCCATATTTTACCGTCCCGCCATATCGACCACTGGGTTATCGGATGCCAAGTCAAACTGAATTTTTTGCCAACACAGCAAGTATGGTGCTGGTAGCATGCACCTTGTCGCCAATCGCAACTTTTACCGTGGCGGTCAACGGCAGGTACACATCCACACGCGAGCCGAAACGGATAAATCCGTATCGCTGCCCGCGTGTCAACGCATCTCCTGCTTGCGCGTAGCATAAAATGCGCCGCGCAATTAATCCGGCGACTTGTACACTGGTGACATCCTGCCCGTCCGGCGTTTTGATCCACAGCGCATTGCGTTCATTTTCCACTGATGCCTTATCCAAATCCGCATTTATAAATTTGCCGGGAAAGTATTGCACGGACTGTACTTTGCCATCGACAGGACTGCGGTTGGAATGAACATTAAACACATTCATGAACACGCTGACTTTAATTGCTTCGCGATTATTCACATAGGGGTCTTGTATACGCTCGACTGCAACAATACGACCGTCAGCGGGGGACAATACCGCGTCAGCATTTTGCGGAATCATGCGTGGCGGGTCGCGGAAAAATTGCAGAACAAATAACGCGATAATCCATGTTGCTGCCGCAAATACCATACCCAGAAAAATGGTAGCGAGTATTGCAACGGCAACGGTAATCGCAAGATATGGCCAGCCCTCACGGGCGATAATAGGGTGAGGATAGTTTGTCATAGTCGTTAGTCGCCGGCCTTTAGTTCAAAGCCAAGGTTTCGCCTTAACTTTGACCAACGACCATCGGCGTTTTTAATTTTTAGATTGATCGACCAGCTTATTCTTGCTTATCCAGGGCATCATAGCGCGCAACTGCGAACCGACAATTTCGATTGGATGTTCTGCGTTCAAACGACGGCGTGCGGTCATCTCAGGATAGTTGGTGCGGCCTTCCAAAATAAATTGTTTAGCATACGCGCCTGTCTGAATATCCTTGAGGCATTTACGCATGGCAACTTTGGTTTCTTCGGTAATGATTTTCTGGCCAGTGGTGTATTCGCCAAATTCCGCATTGTTTGAAATGGAGTAATTCATGTTGGCGATGCCGCCCTCGTACATCAAATCAACAATTAATTT
>JBEBGP010000273.1:0-7297 GCA_040081045.1 Candidatus Nitrotoga sp. | reverse complement strand
CGTTCACTATTCTTGCCGGTATGGGCATCCGCCAAAACCGGCAGCGAAAGCTCTGGCACATTATTCCGCTTGGCTGAGATCGATTTTGCAAGTTCCACGACTTCAATCGGTTCTTCCACATCGTCCATGCTGACCCATGCACTCGCACCCAGTGTTAGCAACAGCGCACCACCCAGCATCAATCGTTTTTTTTTCACAGCAAGTGTCATAATCAGTTGTCCGACAGAAAAAGCACAAAGGCTAATTTGGCATTTACCATGTTGTCTCCCACAGTTTCGCGTTTAAGATTGATTTCGCTCAAGCCCATGGTTGGGAGATTGTGCGCGACCTCGTTAATAAAGCTGCGCAAATCAGGGTAACTGCACTTGACTGGCAGCGTGATTTCATAACGCAATAATTTGTCGCCCTGTGCATTGCCGAATTTGAAATCTCCGCGTTTAAGTATGATGTTGTGTTTCTGCGCCAACGCATATAACGTCTTCAGCATATCCGGAAGAGTCTGCACGGTCGGAAACTGTCCATAGAATTCGGTCAGCGCCGCACTGCCTCCGATGGGTGAGGGTTCCGCCACCGGGGTAATTGGGGACTGTACGCGCAAATTCCGCAACTGCGCCGCGCTGAATTGTGCCTGCCGCTCCGCCGGTAGCACGGCAAACAGGTAGATCACCAATCCACCCACAGCCACAGCTAATCCGATCAACCCGAAAGTTCCAAGGTAATAGCGCAGGCGGTGCAGATACAGCATGGTGACGTTCACGATTTCAACCTCCACGAGGCTTCAATAGTAAACCGCAGCGGATGCTGTGCGTCATTCTCGCGGACTTCATAGCGCAGCAGGCGCACAAACTTCAATTGCGGGGTATCACCCAGCCGCTTCAGGTAACGGATCAGAATGTCAAAATCTTTGGCTTCGGCAGTGATACGAACCTGATGCTTTTTGTAATCCGGCTCAATGGCAAGCAATGCAACATTGTTTTGCGATGCGCTTTCCAATGCAGAAAAAAGATCGCGCCAGGGCAACAACAGCAATGACGCAACTTCGCGCGCGCGCCGCCCCTCCGTTTCGAGCTCCGCTGACGAAAGCGTAGCTGTGCGATTTGCCGCATGCGACCTCTGTCTTGTCATATTAACCTGCGCCAGTTCACTCTCCATTGCCGCGCTGCGTTCGTTGATAACAAAATATTGCCCATAACTGAACAAGGTGCCCACTATCGCAATGACCAGGACGAGCATCCCCGGCCAGACAGGCGTCTGCGATTTGACCAGATCGAGGTTTAGCCGCTGCATCATCACACCCCGCTCAGCGCCATGGCGTAGGATACGTCATGTTGCGGGGAATATCCGGCTATAGGTCGTGTCACAGTACGAATCATCCTCCAGGGTCGTGTATCCCCCGGCTTAATTGATTGTGCAGCTTCCGGCACATGCAGAAAAATCGTTGGGTTCATGCCTTCCCAGCCAGCGAACAAAATTTCGCGGTCGATATGTGCCGGCAACTCATCTTGCCATTCAGACGAGGCAGTTACCGCGCGCAATCCCAGCCAATTTTTGTTGCGTATAACCCCCAGTATCATCCGCCCAGACTCCACCTGAACAAAGCAGGTTGCCGCACCGTCGATACGGCGGCAAGCTGCATTGAAACCATTCATGAAATAAGGTTGCGCCGACACAAGCCTGAGACCGGCCTTACCCGCCGCAGCCTTAAGCCCTTCCATCAGCGCCCTGTCCACGGCACATGCCACTATATCGCCACCATCCGGCAATGGGTTGGCGCGGATTTGCCAGCCGTCTACAACATCGCCATAAATTTCTCTAAAGCAGTGCTGCATCAGTGCCAGCACATCTGCACCCGGCATAGATAAAGGGGGGGCGGGGATCAAACGATAACGCATATAGTGATTGGAGATGATGATGTTAAGCGGCAGGCCACGCCGAACTTCGCCCACTTCGCTCAACAAACCTTCGAGCAGACCCAGTTCAACCAGCCAGGGAGAGTTCCCCGCCTTCGTCACACCGCTGGCGCAGCTCTTTTCCAAGATTACCGGGCGCCAGCCGCGCCGCATGAGCAGTAATGCGGCACTGCCCGGCGCAATACTGGCGCAATAATAGTCAGTCAATGAAAGTGACACGATTAATTTCTTCCAGTGTTGTTTCACCATTGGCAACGGCTTCGATAGCACTTTCACGCAGCACGCGCAAACCGTTACGGCGCGCCAATTCTTTGAGCTTGCGTATCGGATCGCGCGCAACAATCATTTCGCGCATTTCATCATCAAGGATGAGCAGCTCGGCCACCGCTTTGCGTCCACGGTAACCGGTTCCACGACAATGGCCACAGCCCCGGCCTATCCTGAAGTGCATCGTTTGTGCGGCTTCGGGGGATATCCCAGAATCGGCGAGCAGCTTGGCATCCGGCTGATCCGGCACGATACAGTTGGAGCAAACAAGTCGCACCAGGCGCTGCGCGAGGATGCCGTTTAACGAGGACACAAAACTGTATGTATCAACTTCCATATTGATAAAACGCCCGATAACATCAAATACATTGTTGGCATGCACCGTTGTAAACACGAGATGGCCGGTCAACGCAGCCTGCACGGCAATCTGCGCAGTTTCCGCATCACGGATTTCGCCCACCATGATCTTGTCCGGGTCGTGCCGCAGGATGGAACGCAGACCGCGCGCAAACGTCAGCCCCTTCTTCTCGTTGACGGGTATTTGCAGTATGCCCGGCAGATGGTATTCAACCGGATCCTCAATGGTGATGATCTTGTCCCTGCCGCTGTTCACTTCCGAAATTGCCGCATATAGGGTAGTGGTCTTGCCGCTTCCGGTCGGCCCGGTCACCAGCACCATGCCGTAAGGCTCGCGCACGAGGTGACGGAACTGTGTCCGGGTGCGTTCGTCAAGGCCGATATTTTCCAGCGTCAGCCCGCGCGATTGGTCTGTCAACGCCTTGCGATCCAGCACGCGCAGCACGGCATCTTCACCGAACACGCTGGGCATGATAGATACGCGAAAATCCACTTCGCGCTTCTGCACCTGCACCTTGAAACGTCCGTCCTGCGGGATGCGCCGCTCGGCGATGTCCAGTTCTGCAACAACCTTGATGCGCGAGATGATCTGTTCGGCCATTTCTATACCCTGCACCGCGCCGACCGTATTCAGTACGCCATCGATGCGATAACGGATGGTCATCCCGCTACCGGTGATTTCCAGGTGCACATCACTGGCACCGCTCTTCAACGCGTCATACAGCGTCGAATTGACCAGCCTGACTACCGGACTGCTGTCCTCTGCAATACTTTTCAGCGATAACTGTTCAGCTTCCCCCGCCTGTTCGTCGATGCCCGGCTCCACGCCCAGTAGTATGCCGTCCATAGCCTTGAGCGTTTCTTCATGGCGCGACAGGAAAGCGGCGATATCCGCATGATGAGCCAGACGCCAGACGAACGGCTCGCGGATTTTTTCCAGCACCCAGTCGCCGAATCCTTCGGCAAACGGATCCGAAAATACAATCAGCAACCCCTGTTCCGGGTCGCGCAACGGTATGCATTCACGCTTGAGCGCCTCGCGGAACGACAGCACGTCGAAATCCGGCTCCAAGCGATGAATATCATTGATGTCGGCAACGGTGTAATGGAACGCCGCTCCCAGCGCCCGCATGAAATCAATCGACGACAAACCAGCCTGATCTTCCAGTACTTCGATAATGCGCCGCTGTGATTGGCGTGCCAGTTTCCGCGCCTGGGTGATGGCGGCCTGAGAAATAGTGGCCTGAGAAATAGCAGATGAAGCCATGCTGGCCGGTGACAGGACATTCACTGTATGCTCCCCGCCAGATCGAAAATAGGCATATATAGCAGCAATACCACCCCGCCGATTATCAAGCCGATCACCAGCATCAGCAGTGGCTCGAATAATTTGGTGAACCACTCGATCCAGCGCGCCGTTTCTTCATCATAAAAACCAGCAATACGCTCCATCATTTCACCCATCTGGCCGCTACGCTCACCCACGCGCAGCATGCGCAACGCAATTGGGGTCGACAGTTCGTTCTGTTCCATCGCAATGGAAATTGGCTGACCCTGGTCGATCAACCTGGCTGCAGCCTGCATCTTGAGCCGTAGCGACGGCACCAGCAGCCCGGACACCATATTGAGTGCGCTCATAATGGGAATACCACCGATCAGCAGCATACCGAGCGAACGGTAAAAACGCGCCAGCTGAATAATACGCAGGCGCTCCCCCAGTGCCGGAATACGCCACACCCATTTCATCAGGTGCTGCTGCACCGGTAGCCGCGTGAAAAAATAACCCGTAACGACGGCCAGTGTGAGCAATATTCCCAACAACAGGCCACCATGCTGTTCCAGCAAAGCGCCCCATGCCATCAGCATTCTGGACAAAACTGGCAACTCGCCGCCCACTTCCCCGTAGATATGCGCGAATCTGGGAACCACATATCCCATTAGAAACAGCGTGATCAAGCCGCCCACCAGTATCAGTATCACAGGGTAGATGGAGGAAGAGATCACCTTTTTCTTTATCTGGTCAATCTGACTCTGATAGGCGATGTACCGCCGCAACGATTCGGCAACCCCGCCGGTTTTTTCGCTGGCCCGCAATGCCGCCACATACAGCGGAGGGAATGCTGCGGGGAAATTCTCCATTGCATGGGATACTGTCAGACCTTCATTCAGCGCACGCAACACACCCTGCAATACCTGGCGGATTTCCGGTCTTTGCTCCTTCTCCGCCAACGCCTCAATTCCTTCGAACAGGTTCAGGCCGGCTTCAATCAAAGTGAGCAGTTCCTGACTAAACAAGACCAACGGAAAGTGTTTACGACCGATGAGTCCTACCAGCCAATTACTTTTTAATGGTTGCGTGGAAAAAACGGCGTAGCCCTGCGCCTGCGCCTGACTGATAGCCATCTGTTCATTGACGGCTTCAAGACGCAAAGAGATAAATTCTTTGCCGCGCAGTGCTCTGACTTCGTATTGCATGATCCTTGGATAATTACCAGTTAGTGATATCGGCCATTTCGTCCGCACCACCAGGTTGCCGATCTTTGCCGAAAGAGTAGAGGTCAATTTCACCATGCTCCCCCGGCGATTTATACTGGTATGGACTTCCCCACGGATCTGGCGGAACGGCCTTTTTAAGATAGGGACCGTCCCATCGGGTCTCACTGGATGGCTTGGAAAAAAGTGCCGCCAATCCCTGTTCAGTAGTGGGGTAATGTCCGGTATCCAAGCGGTATTGATCCAATGCTTTTTCCAGCGCATCAATCTGCGCGCGCGTGGCCTTGACCTCGGATTTTCCAACTTGGGAAAAATATTTTGGGCCAACATAGCCAACCAGCAACCCGATAATTACCATAACCACCAATAATTCAAGCAGAGTAAAACCCGCGCTGGTACGCCAAGTTTCGGGAGGGAATGCTTTACATCGCGATTTTTTGGGTACTACATTTGAAAACACACTGCCCGCCTTTGCCTTATGTGATGCGGACGATTGTAAAGCGGGCAATTGTAATTGTAAACGCGAGTTGACGCACTTTAACATTGTATCTCCGGAAGGTGGACAGTCAGGATTTGCTGAACACCTGCGAACTTTCAACTAGGCAAATGGCAAAGGTAAAAAGCAATCGCAATGAAAACCTGACAGCTTATGGAATATCTACTACCGATTGCCCTCGCGTCAGTAAAAGAAGGTATTCCATAAGCGGCCAGGGTAGATGTGTAACCTAAGGAAACGCTGACTATACCCCATCACAACATTTGTCAGAATTCAATAAACTCCAGCGCATTGCCATCCGGATCACGACAAAACAAAGCACGGCGACCCGATTTACTGACACTATATTTAATCGCGGCGGTATCCAATTTTTGCATCAAGGCATTAAGATCATTCACCGCCAGCGCCACATGGCGATCACGCCCGCCATATGCCGGTCGTTGCAATCCTTGTTCCGGATTGGGCAACTGCATGAGGTGAATTTGTTGCGCGCCCACATCGTACCACACACCGGGAAAGTCCATTTCATGGCGCTTTTCGTCTAGCCGCAAGCCCAGCACGCTTTCGTAAAAATTCCGCGATCCAATTAAATCTTCCACCAGAAATGTTGCATGTAATAGCGCGGTAATTTTCATATTTCTGGTTTTTAATGTTGGTTTTATTTTGTGGTCGCCACATCCAACTGGTCAATAAATTTTTGCAATTCTTTGGGTAACGCGGCCATCAGGCGTAACGGCTCTTGCGTGATGGGGTGCGTGAACGCTATAGCGTGTGCATGCAGAAACATGCGCTTTAATCCTTGCCCATTTATTCCTGCCCGGGCGAGTTCTTTATTGCGTGAGAAGTCGCCATATTTATCGTCCCCTGCAATGGGAAATTTGAGATGCGCCAAATGCACACGAATCTGGTGGGTGCGTCCGGTTTTGAGCTGGGCTTCCAGCAGGGTGAAGTCTGCCCAGGCGCGCCGCAACGCAAATACGGTGTGCGCAGTCTGCCCATCTACCCTTACGGTTACGCGTTTTTCGCCCTCGTCGTTGACCATTTTATGCAGTGGTAATTTCACATGCTGGATGGCATTTTTCCACTGCCCCAACACCAGACACAAATAACGCTTATCTGTTTTGCCCTCGCGCATTTGTTCGTGCAGTCCGGTCAGCGCGGAACGCTTTTTCGCCAGTAGCAGCACGCCCGAAGTTTCCCGATCCAATCTATGCACCAGCTCCAGAAACTTGGCATCAGGCCTCGCGCTACGCAACTGTTCGATCACACCAAAGCTGACTCCACTCCCGCCATGCACTGCCACCCCTGCTGGCTTATCGACCACCAGCAGGGCATCATCCTCATACAGGACAGGAAACTCTGCCGCCACCACATATTTTTTCGGAGATGCTGCTGCCACTCGCACGGGTGGGATACGCACCAAGTCACCCAACTGCATACGGTAAGTTTGATCGACCCGTTTTTTGTTCACTCGCACTTCACCATTACGTAAAACGCGGTAAATATGGCTCTTGGGTACCCCCTTGAGCAGCTTGCATAAATAATTGTCAATTCGTTGATCGCAACTGCCTTCATCTATTTCGGTCCAAATCACGGACTCTTTGCGTAAATCATTCATTTTGCATATACTTCGCATCAGTGCGTGTTGGTTTAGTGGAAAATGAGGTATTAATTACCCTCGAAATCAAGAACCGGGTACGTGTGCTGGCAGAAGTGTGCCGCCGTCCCGCTCCAATCGCAATCCGGTTAATGTCACTCACCGGGACAAGCAGTG
>JBEBGP010000146.1:0-1829 GCA_040081045.1 Candidatus Nitrotoga sp. | reverse complement strand
TTCCAGCGCTTGTTGCCGAAAGATGATCCAGAGATCAGTCTGTTCGGCAAACCGGTGCAGTTTCTGGTAATGATCCAAACTAGGTCTCTCGGCAAATTGCACCCAAATTAGCCGCATCGCTTCATCGTTACGTTTGCGGCGCATATATTCTTCGGCCAAAAAATCTAGCAGGCGACCGTCTGTTTTGTTTGGGAATACCTGAACGCCACGTTCCGCCCATTTAAATGCCTGATCGTGCAGGTGATGATTGCGATAGATTTCGGAAATGCTCAGGTACTGCAAGGCACTCGACAAGTCACGTGATTTCACCGCCACCAGCGCCTCAACATCGCCAGACAGTTCGGCGATATTTTCCATAATACGGGTGATGCGCCAACGGTGACTGTCGTATTCACCGGACTCATTTTTTCGCGTACGCGGTTCGACTTTTCGCCACTCCTCATCAGCCAATTGCTTATATCTGGCTGAGCCTTTCTTGCCCAACACCCGGGTATAGCGACGTAAGCTGTCACAAAAAGCATCAAATTCATTAGCCATTTCATATTTGAATAAACGCTCCGCCAATGCCACTGGCTCTGGATCGGCAGCTAGACACGCCTCGTAATGCAGCTCACCCAAACGCTCCAGCATCACAGTCATTTCCCCACCGCTTGAATCATCCACATGCTCACAAGCCGCTTCAACACGGGTGATGGCATACTCGGCCAGACCAATCAAAGCCATAGCCTGCCCCTGTTGCAACAACTCGGCCAGAGAATCGGCAAGGTTTTCCAAACCTGCCGCGTAAGTCGGCATCTCATTCCAATCCACAAATCTACCCTTCCCAACAACCCGGTTTATAGCTGTGCGAAAGACCTTGATGGTCGAGGCGGGGGCAGCCGCATGCCGCGCTTTCAGCAGCAAACTTTCATACAGCACATCATCGCGTTTCGCCGCTTCGAGCAACCATACTGCGAGTGTTGCGGCATCCTGCAAGCCCACAAAATCGGTGATGTCCTGCCACGGATTATTTTTCTTTTGCCGGATGGATTTCGCGCTACCTGCTGCCCCAATTTCCGCCAACTCTGTCTGGGATTCCGCTAACCACGCCAGCCCCACGGCGACACAATGTTTACAAAAATTTCCCTCCTCTCCATGCGGACAAGAACACTCATACTCAATCCCATCATCCTCTTCCCACAACTTCACAACGTAGGGGTAAGAGCCTGCGACCCGTGCCGAAAGCACATCATCCGCCACCTTCATCCGACTGACAGCGGCACTGTTGAAATAAGATTCCCCGCGAGCAAAAACAGTCGCTCCAGCAAGTTTTTTCAATACGGTCAGGGACAAATGATCGGCGAGCATAAGGGATGTTCGATTCTTTCAAATATGGTCTTGGTAGATTCAGCGGAAGGCAGTCATTTTGGCAATACATATTCACACGGGAATATAGTCTGCCATAATAACGCCATTCTTTCTTTCCGCCCGGTCATCATGACATCAGAAATACTAACCGATGAGCAAATCAACTCACTTATAGGAATGCCCAAGCGAATTGAGAATCCCGGTGCGAAGACTCGAACCGAGGGCAAACACACCAGGCGGGATTTCCGGGTTAAGAGCATGGATAACAAGCATGAGTTTGCGTTGTTCGTCCGCCAAAGCACCTTGTTGCCAGACAGTTTTTCAGCCGGACTACGTTGGCTCTCAAAGAGTGGTGAAGCCTTGATGCTTGTTCGCTTTAATGGCTCAAGCCACCCCCATTCAAACACGCTTGAGAGTGAGCGCTTCGAGTTTGAGCGCCACATACACCAAGCTACGGAACGCTACCTTGCAGCGGGCAAAAA
>JBEBGP010000030.1:0-7317 GCA_040081045.1 Candidatus Nitrotoga sp. | reverse complement strand
ACTCCGGGTTGGGGTCGTTAACGAAGCCCAGCAAACGGGTGATAGAAGGACGCAGGTTAAGCAGCACGGTATCGTTGTCGTTAATCTGCGGAGTGACGCTCATAATGAAACCGACCGGGATGACATTGGGTGTCGTGGTAAATGTGGTAAACGCACCGCTATTGGCGGTGGGCGCAGAAGTGGTGGAATTAATAACAAAGTACACAATATTGTCCACTACGCGCAGCATGGCGGTTTGGTTGTTCATTACGCTCAGCTTGGGGCTGGATAAAACCTTTACATTTCCGAATGATTCCAGCAACGTAATGGAAGCTGCAATATTGCCAATTGCTGAGGCGGGGTTAAGGTAACCCAGATTAAAAATGCTGCCTGTATTCGCGGCAAGCTGGGTACCGGTTGCTATCTGGCGGACATTAAAACCTGTGCCACCTGTTGTCCGAATGCGCGACCAATCTATTCCCTGCTGATAATTATTGTTTAAACGAACTTCAACAATGGTGGCCTCTATCAACACCTGGCGGCGTGCGCTGAGCATGATTTGATCAACAAACTCCTGAATTTTTTCATGCTGTTTGCTGGTCGCACGCACGGTGATGATACCCGTTTCCGGGTTGGCAATGACCGCTGCAGCCTCACGGAAAGTATTGGTGCGGGTGACGGTCGCGCCGCCAGTTTGCAGGATGGCAGGATTGACACTGTTCTCAATAGTCGTTTTGGCGGGGGTTTTATTGCCGGCGGCTTGGTTGCCCGTACCCGAGGTGCTGATGGTGTTGTTTTGCTGCAAAAAAGTTTCACTGGAGCCAGCTGGAAAAATCTTGTCTGTTTCATGCAGAATGTCTTTAATGTTTTGCGTCAGTGTCACCCAAAAATTATTTTTTGTGGTGTTTTTGATGGTTAGCGACGAGTTGTTGCTGGTAGTGCCGCCTGCACCCGTGGCACTACCAGAGGTGCCGGAGCCGACCTGAGTAGAATTGGACATTGTCCCTTCAGAATCACGGCCCATGTTGATATAGTCAATTTTGTAATGTTTGAGATAAGGCGTGTCGGGCATGACGACCAGATTTACGCCATTTAACTCGTAGCGGATGTCTACCTGTTGCGCCATGCGATCCAGAATTTGTGGCAAGGTTTGATTGATGGCGTTGAGTGTGACATTGCCTTGTATGCCGCCGTGAATATCCAGATTGATTTTTGCATCCCGTGCCAGCGCGAATAAAATTTCATGTGCCGGAACTTGAGTAACAACTACGCTGTATGTTTCAACTTTTGTGGCAGTTTGCGGGGGGGCGAGTGGAATAATGCGTTTGATGGTTTGTGGGATTTGGGCGTTTTGCGGGGCTTTGGTTTCTTTGCGCTGGAGATGTTTGTCTGATGGCGCAATAGGTTTGGTGCCGCAGGCTACCACAGCAGCACAAAATAATCCCACCGTCAGGCGACCAGACAGAAAACGAAAAGCGTGCATATTTCCCCCCCAATTCTTTGCAACCCCGATTTTCCGCAACGGTAAGGATAGCATGATTTTCTCATTGAATAGCCTAAGAATGAGCAATTTACTACAACATGGGGCGAGTGAGAATAGGAGAAATATTATTTGCGGGCAGATGTGTGTTTGACTGTAAGGTTTACACACCTGTTAAGTGTTCCAACATTAGCCAACTAATGCCAAGCAGCATGCTTGCCAGCAGCGCAATGCCGCTGAGCAATAAAGCCCTTTTGGCCAATAGCTTGTACTTCAAATCACGCGGCGTAAGTTCGCTATCCCGAATGGCCGCCTGCACATGTTTTTTTTCGATGTGATGCGTGTTGTCGATAAAAGCAGCCAATAAAGATTTATCAGCCAGCACATTAACGCGTCGCATTAGCCCGCCAGACGTGGCATCGATGAGATTGACTATGGCGGGAGAGAACACATTGGGTCCCCTATAACCGGCAATGCGCATCCTGAAAAGCAAATAAGATCCTAAGATGTTTTTTGAAATCGGCAATATGCTGAAGTGATGTACGATGCGGTCTTTAAGTTGGCGCATGTTTGGTTGATTGAGCTTTTCATTTAGTTCGGGCTGGCCAAACAGCACAATCTGGATCAGCTTGTGGCCGCCAATTTGTAAATTGTACAGTAGCCGTAATTCCTCCAAAGTATCCAAAGGCATGGCATGTGCTTCGTCAACCAGCACGGCGACACGTATATTTTCTTTAGATTTTTTTTCAAGCAAGTTCTGCAGTGCCTGCATGATGATATTTACGCGCTGCCCTTCCAAATCCAGCCCCAGACCCAATCCATCGGCCAGCGCGTGCAGCAATTCATCACGGGACAAGCTGGGGTTGGCCAGATACACCGCTTCAACTTTATGCTGTTGCAATTTTTCCAGCAACATACGGCATAGCATGGTTTTCCCGCTGCCTACTTCGCCCGTCACCTTGATAATACCCTCACCCTCGGCAATGGCGTAAATCAGGGCATCCAGTATTTCAGCGCGATTGGCACCCGGGAAAAAGAAGTCGGTGACAGGCGTGATTTTAAAGGGGGCCTCTTTAAGTCCGAAGTGGTCTAGATACATGCTGAATTTTTTCTATGCCCAAGTTTTCAATCATTATGAACGCGGCTATTAACCAGCCTGGTCTTGTGCTTATGCAGAGTTTCCATGCGACTATATAAAGTGGTGCGGTTTAAGTCAAGCAACTTGGCAGCTTCACTGATATTGCCACCAGCCAGCATTAAGGCGGCTTCGATGTAATAGTTTTCCTGTTGCAACAAGACGGCATCCAAATTAAATCCGGGTTGCTGCAAGGCATATTGAGCGCGATTGCCCCAATTCTTGCGCGCATCAAAATCCCTTGTATCAAAATAAAGGGTATCAACATTTTGTGCTTCAGTCTGAATTGTAGTGGTGGGCGCAATATCCAACTCTGCTTCCAATTGTTGGGTGCGTACGGTTTGTCCGGGATATTTGGTTGCCAGCCGAATGACGATATTGCGTAATTCGCGGGTATTACCAGGGAAGGCATAGCTATCCCATAACGCCATGGCGGCTTCATCCAGTGCAAAGGGTTGTTGCCCTGCCTGTGTCGCGTAAATATCGCGAAAATGCTCGAGCAGCAGCAATTTGTCTTTTCCCATGTTGCGCAGTGGTGGCGCTTTGATGGTGAAAACATTGAGGCGATGATAGAGGTCGTTGCGAAAATTTCCGGCTTGTACTTCCTGCCGCAAATCGCGGTTGCTGGCCGCAATGATGCGCGCCTGACTGTGTCGCGTCTGGGTTTCACCAACACGTTGAAATTCGCCATTTTCCAGTATGCGCAATAATTTTGCCTGTAGCTCCAGTGGCAGCTCGCCAATTTCATCCAAAAATAAAGTACCCGTGCGGGCATCTTCGAAGAAGCCGGATTTATTGACGGTGGCACCTGTGAATGCGCCTTTTGCATAACCAAAAAGTGTGGGCTCAAGCAAATTGGCGGAAATCGCGGCGCAGTTAAAAATAAGATAGGGTGCTTTTTTGTTTGGGCTTAACTCCTGTATAGCGGCGGCGATCAGCTCCTTGCCGCTACCGGATTCGCCCTCGATTAACACAGTGAAGGGAGTGCCGGCATACAGGGCAATTTGTTGGCGTAAGGCCTGGGTAGCCGTGCTGTGGCCGATGATACCCGATTGCTGATTGCGGTCGGGGATGGGCATCACATGCCGCGTTATGTTTAACCGTTGCTTGATTTCATCCGGTGCACAAGGCTTGGTGATGAAGTCGATTGCGCCCAAGGTGCGGGCATGGCGGGCGTGGGATTGTTCATCCTGTCCGGATAAAACCAGAATTTTTATTTGCGGAACAAGGGTTATAAGTTCCGAAATTAAACGGAAGCCTTCGTCGGGGCGATGCGGTTGGGGAGGCAACCCCAGATCTATCAGCGCGAGCTGTGGCGGAACAGCTAATTGGCGGAGCAGGGCGATAGCCTGCAGGCGGTTTTCGGCAAGGTGTACATTAAATTCGGTAGAGAGGGCAAGCTGCAAGGAATCGCAGATGAGCGGATCATCATCCACTATCAGCAGGCTGGGGAGATTTATACCGTCAGACAACTTCTGCGCTTCAAGCAATGTCTGCACCTCATGTTGTGCCGGTTTTAGCGGTTAATCGGGAACAACTTTTTGCGTTGGACTTTTGGTATTTGCGCCCATGTAGAATACTTCATGCTTGCCAGTTTCACGCTTGCCGCAACCTTCACATTTGCGCGTTCGGTTTTGTATGACTAGCCGCCCACGGGTAAACGTGGCGGGTGGGTGACCGGCAGGCTGCCAGTATCCATAGGGTTGGGTGTATCCGGCATCTTCGCCCTTGGTGATATTTTCCCAAGGACCCCATGCATGCTTATGGTTGCTGAAAAATTTCATGGTGATTGCGCCTATATGTACGATTATGATCGGGTGAGTGGTGAAAAAAGCAAGAGCCCACAGTATATCGTTTTGTTTTCAGCTCGTCATGCGCTTGTTGTGACTGCAGGAGGGGTAGTTTAGAATACCGCTGTCCAAAAACAACCGAGGCTTAACAACGTGCTATCTGAAGCGCTGGTAGAAATTCGCGATGTTAATTTCGCATATGGTCATCGCCCTATTCTCAAGGGTATGAATCTGACTTTTCCGAAAAACAAAGTAATTGCCATTATGGGCGGCAGCGGCTGTGGCAAAACCACGCTGTTGCGATTAATTGGCGGATCGATCAAGCCAACCAGCGGTTATGTGAAGATAGGCGGGCAGATTATTCATGAGCTGGATCGTGCGGGTTTATACGCCATGCGTCGCAAGATGGGTATGTTATTTCAATTCGGGGCGTTATTTACGGACATGTCGGTATACGACAATGTGGCTTTTCAAATGCGTGAGCACACGGATTTGCCGGAAGAGATTATTCACGATTTGGTTATGATGAAACTGCACGCGGTAGGTTTGCGCGGCACGCATGATTTAATGCCTGCCGAGCTTTCTGGTGGCATGGCGCGGCGCGTGGCGCTGGCACGCACAGTGGCACTGGATCCGATGTTGATTATGTATGATGAACCATTTGCCGGACTCGATCCCATTTCCCTGACTGTGGTTGGTAATTTGATCAAGCGCTTGAATGATGCTTTGGGCGCGACCTCTGTGGTTGTCACGCACGATGTGCAGGAATCACTCAAGATTGTAGATTACCTTTACTTTGTGGCGGATGGAGTCATCATTACGGAAGGTACTCCGGACGAAATAAAAGCATCGGACAAACCTTTTGTGCAACAATTTATAAATGGTGAAATGGATGGGCCGGTGCCATTCCATTATCCGGGGGGGGATTATCAGCAAGACTTGAAATTGAAGAGCACCGAGCTAATAAAAAATAATAAGAGAAAAGCAATCGAGAGATATTGTGGCTTAGATCGAAGACAGAAAAAATGATAGCGGCATTGACTAAAAATTTTGCAGGAATTGGCCGTAGAGTAATGAATGCTTTATGGCGAATCGGCATAGGGACACGATTCCTGAGTTTAATATTGTTGAACTCCGGTATTAGTTTTCGCCGTTTTCAGCTGACAGTTAAGGAATTATTTTTCAGCGGGGTGATGTCACTCATTATTATTCTGGTGGCTGGCATGTTTGTCGGCATGGTATTGGGTTTGCAGGGTTATGAGACACTCAAGCGTTATGGTTCGGAATCGGCACTGGGTTCGCTGGTTGCTTTGAGTCTTGTGCGGGAACTGGGACCTGTGTTGGCAGCCTTGCTTTTTGCCAGTCGTGCGGGTTCGGCCATGACTGCAGAAATTGGTTTGATGAAAGCCACCGAGCAGATTTCAGCAATGGAAATGATGGCTATTAACCCTATCGCCCGCGTGGTTGCGCCGCGCTTTTGGGCGGGCGTGTTTGCCGTACCTCTGCTGGCAGCCATGTTTTCCGTGATGGGTGTGTTCGGCGGATATTTGGTTGGGGTGGTGCTGATAGGTGTGGATGAAGGTTCGTTCTGGTCACAGATGCAATCGAATGTCGACTTCCAGCGTGATGTGTTGAACGGGGTGTTTAAAAGTTTTGTATTTGGCGTGGCAGTGACGACAATTGCCTTGTTTGAAGGATACGATGCGCCGCCCACAGCGGAGGGGGTTTCGGGTGCAACCACGCGCACAGTGGTGGAATCGTCATTGGTAATTTTGATTTTGGATTTTATTTTGACCGCACTAATGCTTCAGGGGGAATAGCATGGAACGCACGACGTTGGATTTATGGGTCGGAATATTTGTGGTCGCGGGCTTGGGCGCGTTGATTGTATTGGCACTTAAAGTGGGAAATTTTGGCACGTATAATGTGTCCGAGACCTATCAATTAGAGGCGTATTTTTCCAATATAGGCGGACTTAAAGCGCAAGCTTCGATCAGAAGCTCAGGTGTGCTGGTAGGGCGCGTGTCAAATATCACGTTGGATACGGAACGCTATGAGGCCAAAGTTACCATGAGCATAGACAAGCGTTACCAATTTCCCAAGGATACCTTTGCCAATATTTTGACTGCGGGATTGTTGGGTGAGCAATACATCGGGCTGGTGCCGGGGGGTGACGAGGACTTTTTCAAGTCCGGTGATGTGGTTAAAAAAACTCAATCGGCAGTGGTGCTGGAAGATTTAATAGGCAAGTTTTTGTATAACGAGGCTTCAGAGAAATAGTGAGTGATAAAGTTGCATTCCATGAAAGGCCGGAAATGAACAAGCCGCAAACAACCATAAACCGGGGGGATAAATAAAATGGAAATAGCCAAAAAGGGCGGATGGCCATCATTATTTATGGCACTGATGCTGTGTGTATCTTCGTCTGTGCGTGCAGACATATTGGAGCCGGATGTGTTGATTAAAAACACTGTTCAGGATGTGCTCACAATAGTCAAACAGGACAAGGAAATTAAAAAGGGCAATCAACAAAAAATTCTGGCTTTGGTCGATGAAAAAATATTACCGCACTTTGACTTTACGCATATGACCCGGCTGGCGGTAGGTAAATCTTGGCGCACCGCTACACCCGAGCAGCGACAAGTGTTGGAAAGTGAATTTCGGCAACTGCTGGTGCGAACCTATACCAAGGCATTTACTGTTTTTAGCAACCACGAGGTTGAGGTTAAGCCGTTAAAAAAGGAAAGCGGCGCGACGGAGGTAACGGTCAGAACAATTATTCGTGTTCCGGACGGACAGTCCATTCCTGTCAATTATGATTTAAAAAAGACCGAAAATGGTTGGAAAGCCTATGATTTACTAATTGAAGGGGTCAGCATGGTAACCACTTATCGCAGTGCATTTGCGGACGAAATTCATCGTGGCGGCATTGA
>JBEBGP010000032.1:0-1832 GCA_040081045.1 Candidatus Nitrotoga sp. | reverse complement strand
GCTCTGCAACAAGGGGCGAAGGGCAAGTTTTTGCCTTCATTTACGGCAATCTTGTCAAACCTTGATCTGAGAATCAACTTATTCAGTGCTTCCCCAAGCAGCTTTGTTATTAAGCCGACCTAGGTCGGCTTTTTCATACTCGTTTTTAAACGGTAATGCTGTATGTTGGTTTTATGCTGTAGATCCGGCATGAATACAGTATGAATCTGCCGGATCAATCCCTGCCTGCTGACACAGCATGGAAAAAGACGACAGCAGAAACCCCGACGACGGTTGAACGCGGACTGGACGCACGGGATTAGCCGCAAGATGCCGGTTCGCACGAAGACGACGTTGAAAAAAGCAGGAGCAACGACAGGAGCAATCAGGAGTGGGTACGCTCGTCCTTCGGCGATCTTGACGCCGCTTGTGCGGCGTGATGCTTTATTGGTACCGGATTAATAGGCAAATTCAAATGTGTTATGTACTCGGCACAAAACAACGCTCCCCTTCCACTGTTAGCTCACGCAAGCGACATTGATACAGGGCTTCTAAATTTTCCAGTGTGAACAAATCCTGCACCAACCCGTGCCGCACCCGGCCATCGGCAAAGTGCAACAATAAGCGGTTACAACTGCGCTGGATCCATAGCGTGTCGTGCAATACCACCAATAAGCTGCGTCCTTGTTGCTGAAGTTGGCTGAATACACGCATGGCTTGTGCTTGGTGGCGTAAATCCAGATGTTGCAAGGGTTCGTCCAACAAATAACATTGCGCTTGCTGCGCCAGCGTTTGTGCAATGGCGGCACGTTGCCGCTCGCCATCAGACAGGGTATTCAACGGACGTTGCGCCCAATCGACCAGTTCGACGACAGCCAGCGCTTGCCGGGCGATGGCTTCATCATTTGCGTTATAGCCAAACAGGGTGGCGCGATGCGGAAAGCGACCCAACAAAACATATTCCAGCACACTGCCCCAAAACTCACCGCTTTCGCTTTGCAGCAATATACCGAGATTCTGTGCCAAATCACGTCGAGTGTGGTTGGGCAAAGGTTCACCTAACCAACTGACCATGCCGGATTGCGGAGCATGTAATCCGGCCAAGGTGCGTAGCAAGGTGGTTTTACCCGCGCCGTTTTGTCCCAACACCCCCCAACATTCGCCGGGTTGTATGGTTAAATTCAAGTCGCGGCAAATCACCCTGTCGCCTATCGCAATGGTCAGGTTTTGTGTTTGCAAAACAGGTACAAATGAACTGTGCATCAAGAATGCCTTTAATGATTCAAGCCGTTAAGCCAGGCCAATCTCCAACCCAACCATGCTTCAACGGAGAATGATAGGGCGCATGTCGTGTGATAGGTCAGGAATAGTTTTTTATTGGCAATATAGCCTAGCGGCTGAGGTAAAATTTTCATCGTCGCCGACTCAACAACCATAGTAATACAGGCACACCAAGCAGTGCGGTAAACACACCCACTGGTAATTGCAGCGGAGACCACAGTGTGCGTGCCAAAGTGTCCGCCAGGACCAACAAGCTACCGCCCAATAATACCGATAACGGAATCAACCATCGATGCGCGCTCACGCCCAGCAGGCGCACCGCATGGGGAATCATCAAGCCAACAAAACCGATGCTGCCGCCTAATTGCAGCGCAGCGACGGTCAATACGGCAGCAGAAAAATAAAGGGCAATTTGCCAGCGCCCTACTGCCACGCCCAGCGATGCCGCTCGACCCAGTCCACCAGCCAACACATCCAACCCGCTGGAAAATATCACCGCACCCGCACCCACCGCCAGCAATACTATCCAGGCCAGCGGCAAACCTTGTGGATGTGACAAATCACCCATCAAC
>JBEBGP010000003.1:0-7344 GCA_040081045.1 Candidatus Nitrotoga sp. | reverse complement strand
AAACTTGGTAGGTCGTGCCAGATTCGAACTGGCGACCAACGGATTAAAAGTCCGCTGCTCTACCGACTGAGCTAACGACCCATATCCCACTAAGGCTCGGGTCCCGTAGAGAAGCGCGCATTATACTGATTTAGCCCGCCCTGTCAACGCAGCCACCCGTTATGCATGTTCACGGTAACGCGTCACATCCGCTATTCCGGCTTGCGCAAAGCCAACCTTACGCAGCCGGCACGAATCACATTCAGCACAAGCCCGCCCCTCCAAATCTGCCCGGTAACACGATACTGTCTGGCTGAAATCAACCCCTAAATTGATTCCAGCTTTAATGATTTCTGCTTTGGACATTTGTTGTAAGGGAGCATGTATCGTCAAAAATTGACCCATGACTGCCGACTTGGTGGCGAGATTGGCCATTTTTTCAAACGCAGCAATATACTCCGGGCGACAATCGGGGTAGCCTGAATAATCCACTGCATTTACCCCGACGAATATGTCTATGGACTGCAACACTTCGGCCCATGCCAACGCGAGCGATAACATGATGGTGTTGCGCGCTGGCACATAGGTTGGGGGGATGCCTGCTGCCATTTTGGTGGGTACCGCGATATTTTTATCGGTGAGGGCAGAGCCACCCAATCCGGTTAAATCCACATGCATAGTCCGCTGTTCAATTGCCCCCAAAGTTTGGGCGACCAGCCGCGCGGCATTTAATTCAGCATGATGACGCTGACCGTAATCAACACTCAAGGCATAACATGCATAACCCTGTTGCCGCGCCATTGCCAGAACTGTAGCCGAATCCAGCCCACCGGATAATAATATGACGGCTTTTTTCATTGTGCCCTTGTGGTACATTTGACTTTTCTTACTTTCCCGGCTGCGCGCCCCATAGTAGTTTGTGCAATTGTATTTGCATCCGTACTGGCAGGTTATCGCGCAAAATCCAATCAGCCAGGGTGGCGGGTGATAGCTGGTTATATGCGGGCGAAAAAATAACCGGGCATATTTTTGTCAGTACGCGATCATGCAATACGCGTTTGGCCCATATGTAGTCTTCTTCATCACACAGCACAAATTTTATTTCGTCATGACTATTTATCGCCGCAAGATTACTCCACAAGTTCTTTTCAATCTCGTTTGACGCGGGCGTTTTAATGTCCAGTATTTTCATTACACGCTGATCCACTCCAACCACATCCATCGCGCCACTGGTTTCCAACGATACTTGATAACCCGCATCGCATAACGCGCTCAAAAGCAACAGGCAATTTTTCTGCGCGAGCGGCTCGCCACCGGTCACGGTTGCATAAGGAGTGGAATAACGCGTAACTTCAGCGAGAATGGCGGCTAAAGCCATATTCTGCCCACCCGTAAACGCATACGCGGTATCACAATAAGTGCAGCGCAAGGGGCAGCCAGTCAAGCGCACAAAAACAGTGGGCAAACCCATTCGGCTGGTTTCGCCCTGTAATGAATAGAAGATTTCGGAGATGCGCAGTGTGTCGCTGGCAGGGTGTAATGAGGTGACTGCCACTATTTCAGACTTGCCAAACGTTTCTTGGCTTTTTCAGCGGCAGCTGTGCCCGGATAGTTGGAGATAATTTTTTTTAGCGTCCCCTTGGCCGCATCGCGGTCTTTGAGTTCAACCTGACAATCCACACTGCGAAACATCGCCTCGACTACCTTCGGGTTCTGCGAAGAACTGCCCGCCACACGCTGAAAATTGACAAGTGATTTTTTGTAATCTTCGGCTTGAAAATACGCCTCACCGAGATCGTAATGGGCATTCAGAATATGCACTGATTGGGGATACTGTTTAATAAACTCCTGTATGGTAGAAATGGCCCTGGTGTGATCTTTAGTGGCAAGCGAGCTGTGCGCTCCTTCATAAGCAAGATTTTCAGCGTTGATGGCATCTTTTTGAGTCTGCGCTTCTTTTTTAGCCTGCGCTTCAATTGTCGCTGCTGTTTCAACACTCCGCAGACGCGCATCAAGATCAACATAAAAATCTTTTTGCCGTTGCTTGGCTTCCTGTAAGTCGTGAACCAACTCTTCGTTATGTCCGCGCAAAGCTCGTGTTTCAGCAATTTGAGCTTCAATCTGTGTTTGCAAATCCAGTCTGGCCTGCACTTCAACGGCTGCTGCCGCTTCAACACTCCGCAGACGCGTATCAAGATCAACATAAAAATCTTTTTGCCGCTGCTTGGATTCTTTTAACTCATGGGAGAACTCTTCATTATGTCCGCGTAAAATCCGTATATCCGCGACTTGAGCCTCAATTTGGGATTGCAAATCCAGCATAGAGCGCGCCTGTTGCTTATTGGTTTCCTCCAGTTTCCTGTTGGCTTCCTCCAGTTTCCTGCTAGCTTCCTCCAACTTCTTGTTCATCGCTTCCAGCTTTGAAACTCTCGCCTCAAGCTGCTGAATTTTTTTAGGCAATTCTTCGTTGGTAAACAGCCCTGCGAATGCAGGGCTGACAATGACAATCCATCCAAGAAACAACAAGGCTTGCGATTTTATTTTGACCGGCGACTTCATCTTAAAAATAATCCTGCCAAACTAAAATTGAAGAAATTATCGGAAGAAAATCACTTTGTTCTGTAGACAATATCGGTACGACGATTTTGTGACCAGGCTGATTCATTATGCGCGGTAGCTTTGGGTTTTTCTTCGCCAAAGCTAACTGATTCAATCTGATTCGCATTCGCTCCACCCAGAATTAGCATTTTCTTGACACCATTTGCACGGCGCTGTCCTAATGCCAGATTGTATTCACTGCTGCCACGTTCATCGGTATTGCCTTCCAAACGAATTTTGCGCCCCGGATTGTCGGCCAGAAACTTGGCATGTGCCTGAATAATGGCTCTATTCTCGCCCTGTACCGCATCCGAATTAAACGAATGAAACACACTGCGCTTGGCTAACAAACTGGCCGTATCACCTAATGCATCAACCAACACGGTAGCTGGAGGAGTCGGCTCAAATAGACTCGCAGTTGCTGGCTCGTTTACTGATTCGGCTGGCTTTTCAACAACCCCCTCAGAGGTTATTCCGGAAGTCTGCTGAGGAATCTGCTCAATAGCCTGCTCAGGGGCTACTTCCACAACAGCTGCACCATCTTCAACAGCGGCAGTTGATTCTTCAGTTGGTAGCTCATCACTGGCACAGGCTGCCAGAAGTGTCAAAAGAAAAACGCCAGTCACTATTTTTTTCATTGCACTATCCTTTACGTAGTTATTTTCTTAAAAAAGGCCCCCAAATCGGCTCACGTATATCCCCGCTTTGCGGGAACATCCTCTGTTTCACTCTACCATCACTGGAAACTGTAGCCAATATACCACGAAGCTTGGCTTCGGAGGAATACAGAACCAACCTCCCATTGGGTGAAAAGCTGGGCTTTTTTTCCCACCCCCCCTCAGTCAGCAATTGTATTTGCCTGCTTTCAAAATCATACACGGCAACATAAAAACGCCCGCCCAACTGGTGGGAAAAGACAAAACTTTTGCCATCCGGGCTATATCGTGGCGAAAAATTATTGCCGCCTTCGAAAGTCAGTCGCTCGGCTGATCCGCCATCAACCGACATCCTGTATATCTGCACACTACCGCCGCGATCTGAGGCAAACAATATATGCTGCCCATCGGGTGAGAAATTTGGTTCGATGTCGATGCTGCCACCAAATGTCAGACGACGCAACTCGCTACCATTCGTGCGGACCAGATAAATCTGCGAACTGCCATCGCGCGTCAGCACCAGTGCCAGGTGTTTACCATCGGGCGACCAAGCCGGCGCGCTATTACTGCCGGGAAAATTCGCCAGCTCAATGCGCTGATTGGTATATAGAGACTGGACATACACTACCGCATGACCCTTCTCCCAGGTAACGTATGCCAAGTGGCTGCCATCGGGTGACCAAGCGGGTGACAGAATAGGCTGATTAATCGCTAAAACTGCCTGCTCTCCAAAGCCATCACTGTCTGCCACTACCAACCGATACGCTTGACCTTGCCGGTTAATATACGCAATGCGCGTACCAAATATACCCGCATCCCCTGTCAATTTTTCATAAATTAAATCCGCAACCCGATGACTGATCGCGCGCAACTGATCTTTTCTGGCAGAAACGGCTTGCGCTAACAGCTCACTTTTCTTATTTATGTCCAGCAGCCACATCTTGACTTCAACGCGACCATTGGGCAGTTCATTCACACTGCCGATCACCAGATTATCTACACCTGTCCAGTCAGCATACACAACATCATTTGGCCCTTTGGGGGCTTTGCCAGCCGGGTCAATCAATTGAAACAGGGCGCTGCGTTGCAGATCTGCCATAACTACTTTGCTCACATCCTTCGCCAAAACGGCATTGCCGGTAAACGGTACCACAGCGATTGGAATTTGATTTTCACCCGAGCCAACAATTTCAATTGTTAAAATAGCCTGAGCCGGAAGCGCAGTGCCCAGTAAAATAAATAAAACCCAACTGCGTATTAAATTATCGAACGAATATCTTATAGTTGCCATTTCTTACTCCGTGGGACTGAATTTGAGTTGTATTTTACGAAATTGGCTAAAAAGCGCCTGATCTGGTGGCAACGGCAGCGGTTGTGCCAATTCAATAGCTGATTCTGTTTGCCGATCATAGGCCGGATTCCCACTGGATTTTACCAGCTTACTTTCCAACACCGAACCATCCGGTAACAAGGTCACCTCATATACGGCCGTGATATGTCCTTCTTCCGGCCATTTTATTTTGCGCTTGATTTTTGCCAGAATTCTGGCCTTATAATCATTCACAATGCTGTTTCCCGCTGTCAATTCTTCAGGTTGAGCGCGCGCCTGCTCCGCCTGCTCGGTCTCTTGCAGCTTGCGAGCTTTGGCAGCTTCTTGTGCGGCCTCTTGCAATTTAAGAGCTTTCATCGCTGCATTGCTCTTTTCCGGATCAATCCGCACAGCCTGGCGATAAGCATCGATGGCATCAGTGTGGCGGTTGAGTTCGGCGTAAACGATACTGAGGGCGAGCCAAGCGTCTGCATCTTCCGGATTGATCCGCACAGCTTGGCGGTAAGCATCAACCGCATCGGTGGGGCGTTCGAGTATGCCGTAAGCATTGCCGAGGTTATACCAAGTGACTGCCTCTTCTGGATCAATCCGCACAGCCTGGCGGTAAGCATCCACGGCATCAGTGTGGCGGTTGAGTTTGGTGTAAGCATCACCGAGGACGTGCCAAGCGAATGCCTCTTCCGGCTCAGCCTTGACCCACTGCAAGCCCCAATCCAACACCCCAAACCAGTCTTCGCTCTCAGCCAAAGCGAATGCTTGTTCGAGCCAATCGATCTTGACTTCCGCCAGCCATTCCACGGGTATGGCAAAATTGAGATTCTGCCCGCCTTTGATGTAGAGCGTGGTCAAACCTACCAACCTTCCATTGCTGTCAAACAATCCGCCGCCGCTGGAGCCGGGGGAAATCGCGGCGGTGGTTTGTATTAAGGGTGGTTTGCTGCCACGCAGTTGCGAGACGATGCCGTCGGAGAGCGAAAGCTCCAACCCCTGTGGTGCGCCCACGGCATAGACGGGCACACCTACTTTGAGGCTGGCGGCACTGCCGAGTTGCGCTGCTTTGCCACCAGCGCCTTTGGTGTCGAGCAGGCAGATGTCTTTGTCGTGATCGCTCGCATATAAGGTGGCGGCCGCGAACTGTGTATTTCGCCCAACTTCGAAACGCCCCCCGTCTTCCACCACGTGGCAGTTGGTGGCAATTTTTCCGGTGGGCAACAATACGCCGCTTCCCATCCCTTTTTGCTCACCTTGGGCATTAAAAGTTTTCACCACAAATACACTATCTTTCACATACTCGAACACTTCAGATGGCGTGAGCGCAATGGCCGGCACGGACAACGTAAACAATAAGAAAGTGATAACGGCACAGAGGGTTTGCAGTTTGGCTGCGGTCATGATTTTTCCTTGAGTTGCCTTGGGTGTACAGCCTCAAATCATTGCTTGATTTATCAGACTCTTTTAACTCGGGCTTGCGATCAAATACGTTGTTCACACCATCGCGATCATTGTCACGCCAGCCATAACCAGCATTATTTTTATTTGTCGCGCTATCAGCCCTGAACTCATCCCACCTAGAGCCGCACCGACTTTCCGAGCCACGATTATTGTAGCGGTATTGGTCTGGGCTGTTGCATGTGTAACCTTGGACATACGCACCATTACTGCGAGTGTGGCTTTTTAAGAACATAGCTGCCTGTGAATGATGTTCCGGCTATCAGTGTGACAACAAGAAAACGATAGTTCACTGCATTTTTATCCTCTAGAGTTTTGAATCAAAATTCTGCTCTACGCACGCGATAATGAAAGTATGACCGAGTTTATGCTTCGAATAGAAATCATGATCGAAAATCTTATGCTCGCCATTTCTTACTCCGTGGGACTGAATTTGAGTTGTATTTTACGAAATTGGCTAAACAGCGCCTGATCTGGTGGCAACGGCAGCCGTTGTGCTGATTCAATAGCCGCTTCTGTCTGCCGATCATAGGCCGGATTTCCGCTGGATTTTACCAGCTTGATTTCCAACACCGAACCATCCGGCAATAGGGTCACTTCATATACGGCTGTGATATGCCCCTCTTCCGGCCATTTGATTCTGCTCTTGATTTTCGCCAGAATTCTGGCCTTATAATCATTCACGATACTGTTTCTCGCTGCCAGTTTTTCAGATTGCACGCGCGCCTGTTCAGCCTCCTGCAACTTGAGAACTTTCGCCGCTTCCTGTTCGGCTTCTTTCAGTTTGAGAACTTTCGCCGCTTCCTGTTCGGCTTCTTTCAGTTTGAGAGCTTTCGCCGCTTCCTGTTCAGCCTCCTTCAATTTGAGAGCTTTCGCTTCCTGTTCGGCTTTTTTCTTGCGCTGCGCTTCCTCTTCCTTTTCTTTTTTCTTCTTCTCTGCCAGTTCAATTTCAGCCTTGCTGGGCAATGTTGGCTCAACTGTCTTGACAGGGGCAGGTCGTGTTGGGGTGGGTACTTTAGCCGGCTCCGGCATCTCTTTGGGCGGAGTGGCAAGCGGTGGTTCCACTGGAACCGGTGAAATATCCATTTCTGGCAAACTTTCCCAAATGTCCACCACCATGGGTGGCTGTGGCGCTACGCGCCAGTTGACCCCGAAAATTATAAACGCAAAAAATAAACCATTCACTAATACCGCCAATATTCCGGCGGGAAGTTTATAGCGCTCTACATAAACAAATTCGCTCATGGACTATGAATATGCGCCAACAATCCAATTTTCTTTATTTGTTGTTCCTGCAACATGTTCATTACGTCCACCACCGCTTCATAGCGA
>JBEBGP010000208.1:0-1845 GCA_040081045.1 Candidatus Nitrotoga sp. | reverse complement strand
ACCCACCCAATCGCTTCATTTACATCAGTACCAGCGGCGTATATGGCGACTGCGGCGGCGCGCTGGTCGATGAAACGCGTGCCATCAATCCCAAAAGTGCGCGGGCACAACGTCGTGTCGCCGCAGAAAATAAAATTAGAAATTGGGCAAAACATAATGGCGTACATGCGAGCATCCTGCGCGTACCTGGAATTTATGCCACCGACCGCTTGCCTGTGCAGCGCATCCAACAGGGCATGCCGGTCATCATGGCAACGGAGGATAGCTACTCCAATCACATTCATGCAGATGATCTGGCGCGCTGTATCGTTGCTGCGGTACGCCATGCAAAGCCCAACCGTGCCTATAACACTAATGATGACAGCGCGTTACAAATGGGTGAATATTTTGATCTGGTGGCGGACGCATATCATCTGCCGCGCCCGCCCCGGGTTAGTCGTGTGGCTGCACAGCACATGCTTTCCCCGATGATGCTGTCATTTTTGAATGAATCACGGCGATTGGAAAATACGCGGATGAAGCGTGAATTAAAAGTACAGCTGCGTTACGCAACGGTAAAAGAAGCATTACAAAGTTTTAATGGTATCCAATCAAACACTACGCCCTGATATAAAGTAACCCGCAGTGGTACGCAACCATATTTAAAACGCAAGCGACACTTGACCTTTGAAACAATTGCATGCTTTGACCGCGCGCAAATCTCCCTCTGTCAATAGAATGAGCTTATGGCCTGATGGACAATCTGGGTTAAAATTGCACGCGGATTAAGTTAAAAGCACACGCTGGTAAAACATGATTTGGAAACCAAATGTAACTGTAGCTGCCGTCCTCGAACGCGATGGAAAATTTCTCTTGGTAGAGGAGGAATCAGCAACAGGCCTCGTATTAAACCAACCCGCTGGTCACTTGGAGTCGGGCGAGAGTTTACCCGACGCAGCCGTGCGCGAAACATTGGAAGAATCCGCTTACCGGTTTGAACCACAACATCTGATTGGCATTTACCGCTGGCATTCTGATGTTTCCCATACCACCTATTTACGCTTTGCATTCACCGGTAAAATTTTGACGCATTATCCAAATCAACCATTGGATGAGGGGATTGTGCGTGCAATGTGGATGACTTTGGATGAAATCCGTCAAAGCCGGGCTCGCCATCGCAGCCCGCTGGTTTTGCGTTGCGTGGAAGACTATCTGACGGGCAAACATTTCCCGCTGGATTTGCTGGTGCATTACGCATGACAAAAAAACGTGTAGTGGTTGGCATGTCTGGTGGAGTTGACTCTGCCGTCACCGCACTTTTGCTTAAACAGCAAGGCTTTGAAGTCATCGGCCTATTTATGAAAAACTGGGAGGAAGATGACCATGATGAATATTGCTCGACCCGCCAGGATTTAATCGATGCTGTTGCTGTGGCCGATGTCATTGGTATTCCTATTGAGGCGGTGAATTTTTCGGCGGAATATAAAGATCGCGTGTTCAGTTATTTTTTGCGCGAATATCAAGCCGGACGCACACCCAATCCGGATGTTTTATGCAACTCGGAAATAAAATTTAAAGCTTTTTTGGAACATGCCCTCAAGCTGGGTGCAGATGCGATGGCGACTGGACATTATGCGAAAGTGCTGGAAACGGATGACGGACTCCAATTATTAAAAGGCAAAGATACCGGCAAAGATCAAAGTTATTTTTTACATCGCTTGAATCAAGCACAATTGTCCAAAGCAATGTTTCCGCTGGGTGGGCTACTGAAATCACAAGTTCGCGACATTGCCAGGCAGCACAATCTGCCGAACCATGCCAAAAAAGATAGCACTGGTATTTGCTTTATTGGCGAGCGTCCGTTTC
>JBEBGP010000311.1:0-7374 GCA_040081045.1 Candidatus Nitrotoga sp. | reverse complement strand
CATCAACGCCCTGCTACCTGACGTTCAAGCAATTACACGCGAAATTTCGAGCGCACTGAATTCCGGCAAACACACCACCACGCGCTCACATCTCTACCACATCAACGCTCACAGTCACTTGATTGATTGCCCCGGCGTGCAAACATTTGGCCTGTATCACCTCAACGCGGACACAATCGCCGCAGGATTTGTGGAGTTTTCTCCATACCTGGGAAAATGCCGCTTCAGCAATTGCAGCCACCGGCATGAACCCGATTGTGCTTTGAAAATAGCGCAGCAGCAGGGAAAGATTGATGCGCGTAGATTAAAACTATTTCAAAAGATTAGAGTCTGTTGACAATCATGCGACGGGTGCGAACAGGGGAAATCGTCAACAGACTCTAGTCAGAGTGCATTTTAATCGGTGCGACGAGGTACGCTTAACGTGCTGCAACTACACAAATCATGCAGACCCCAACTATCGTCATAGATGGTTCGACCACGCCATGACACGTTAGCTGGCAGGCTCCACCTGCAACCACAGGCATTTCCCGCCACTGGTTTTTTCTATACTCTTCAGCTGTTGGGCGTGCAACACCAGCTCTTCTGCATCAGCCTGTAACACGCGCACTGGTGGACGTGGCGTATGATCTGAACAAGTTGAATCTTCATCCGAGCGGTCGCTGCTGTCGTCGCCCAGCAAATTTTCCTGCCCACGAGTCATGGCCAAATACACCTCGGCCAGCAGTTCGGTATCCAGCAATGCGCCATGCAAAGTGCGATGGGAGTTATCAATCAGGTAGCGATCACACAAGGCGTTCAGATTATTTTTTTTTCCGGGGTGTAATTCTTTGGCCAGCTTCAGCGTATCCAACGGCGGAGGACAAAACATGTTCAACAGAGGCAGTCCGGCACGCTTAAGCTCCGCGTTAAGAAAGCCCACATCAAACGGCGCATTGTGAATAATTAATTCCGCACCACTGATAAACTCCAGCAACGCGGGCGCAATCTCTGCAAACCTTGGCTCATCCAGCAAGCGTTCCAGCGTTAATCCATGCACCTCTGTCGCGCCCGTATCAATATCGCGCTCGGGATTCAAATAGCGATGAAAACGTCGTGTGGAAATTTTTCGATCCGACAGCTCAATTGCCGCCACCTCGATAATGCGATGCCCTTGCTCGGGATTCAAGCCGGTGGTTTCAGTATCAAAAACAATTTGTCTCATTGCATTTTCCAGTTAACTTTGGTGGGACAACCGGCTTATGTTTCCAGTTTGGATACTGATTCCGCCACCTCTGCACATCCCTTGTTTGCCAGCTCATCTACACGCTCGTTCTCCGCGTGTCCAGCGTGGCCTTTTACCCAGACCCACTCCACTTTGTGTTTACCCGCAATCTCGTCCAACCTGCGCCATAAATCTTCATTTTTGACAGGTTTTTTTGCCGCTGTTTTCCAGCCGCGTTTTTTCCAATCATGCACCCACACACTGATGCCCTGCTGTACATACCTTGAATCGGTATGCAACATCACATGACACGGGCGCTTCAGTGCTTCCAACGCGCTGATGGCCGCCAATAATTCCATACGATTATTCGTGGTATGTACTTCGCCGCCAAATAATTCACGTTCACGGCCCTTGGCCTGCAGCAAAACACCCCAGCCACCTACTCCGGGATTACCCTTGCAAGCCCCGTCAGTAAATGCCTGTACGACTTCAACATCAGGAACGTGAAGCTTACTCATCCGCATCGTTACATTGCGTGATTTTATTATTCAGCTTGGCATTACTCGAAATAAGCTGGGTCACAAATCCTTCTTTCCATTTTGGCTTGATTAAATGCATCCCAGCCACACGCTTGGTGGCCTGTAAAAAATACACCCCGCCAAATACTGCCCACCAACGATCTCCGGCGCGCTCCATAAAATTAAAGAAAGTGAGTGCATCAAGTGTTTTAAGCGGCGGCGCATAAGCCGTAAAACGTCCAGCCACCACTTCACATCCCAACAGCGCCAGCCAATCTTTCAAACGCGACAACGCAATGAAATTGCCGCACCACGGATAACTCGTCTTGGCACCCAAAGTGCGGCGCGCACCCCATAAACTACGCGGATTAAATCCGCTGATAATCAAGTTACCTTCAGGACGCAAGGCTCGCACTACTTCACGCAAAATTTGGTGCGGATGTTCGTTAAATTCCAGCACATGAGGCATCAGCACCAAATCTATGCTGTCGCTGCAAAAAGGAAGGTAATCAATATCCAGACGCACCTTTGCCTCGCACTCCGACCCCACTGTTACACGCATGGGCATGCGACTGGCATTTAAAAAATCGAACTGCGGCAAGCCCATTTGCAAAGCGTTGTAGCCAAAAATATCAGCCACGCTACGATCAAAATATGCCTGCTCCCGGGTAAGCAAATACTGCCCTTGTGGCGTGGCAAACCAGTCCGCCAAAGTAGGTGAAGGTAGAAGAGGAGTTGTTGAATTTTCTACTAGATTTTGCATTGTCATACTTTATATATCGAGACCCGCAACATTACCAGACACCCAATTTTATTTTGTCCAAATCACGCCTGTCTTTCTTGGTCGGCCTACCCGCAAGAGTCGTCGCGCTGGCTTTTAATTCTATCGCAACAACCTCGCGCCGCATACGACTGGCTGCAGTTTCAAGATACATTTTTTGTGCTTGTGGCGCACCACCGCGCTTATCAGAAAGCTGCAACAATTCAACCACAAATTGATACGGCCCCAAGCGAATGCTGATCGTATCACCCAGCGCGACAGACTTGGCGGGCTTAACGCGTGTCTCATTCAGCAACACCTTCCCGCACTCTACCGCATCGGATGCCAGCGACCGCGTTTTAAAAAATCGCGCCGCCCACAACCATTTATCAATACGGATTTTGTTGGAATCAGTTTTAAAATTTGGGGGGGGCATAAGCAAAATTCCTCATTATAAAAATCTAGAAGCCACCCATAGAATACGCCAAATTTTCTGCCCTTCAAATTGTAATCTGGCAATTGGATTGTAACAGCCAGCATTGTGCGCAGAAATAACGGGAAATATCCCAAGGAAACACTGATTTAATCCCACTGGCGTTCGAGCAGTCGCAAACCGGACGCTGAAAAACGCCTGCGACAGCAGGGGGAAGTCCAAATTAAGGAAAACCATGCACTGGGGGTGTTGCTTTTCATATGAGGTTAACTCGATAATCGCAAACCCCGTAAATTTAAATTAAAGTCAAGTAAACTCTCACGACCCAGTCAACTCTAAATCCCATATAAGATAAGGACTCCTATGCCCCCTCGTAAAGCTGCTGCCACTATAAAACTATTCGTGCTGGATACGAACGTTCTCATGCACGACCCCACCAGTTTGTTTCGCTTTGAAGAGCATGATGTCTATCTGCCCATTTTTGTTTTGGAAGAGTTGGATAACAACAAAAAAGGTATGTCCGAAGTTGCCCGTAACGCGCGTCAAACCAGCCGCTTTCTAGATACATTGATCAGTGAGGCTCCTCATGAAATCGAAGCGGGAGTGTTGCTGAATGCTGCGGGCAGCGCATCCGCCACGGGACGATTATTTCTGCAAACGCAATTTATCAAGCAGGAGTTGCCCAGCAACTTTGCCAGCGGCAAGGCAGATAACGCCATCCTCGGGGTGATGCTGCATCTGCATAATCAACAGCCGAAACGTCGTGTCATCCTGGTTAGCAAGGATATTAATATGCGCTTAAAGGCGCGCATGCTGGGATTGGATACACAGGAATACTTCAACGATAAGGTATTGGAAGATACCGATTTGCTCTACACGGGTGTGCAAGCCTTGCCGGTCGACTTTTGGGAAAAACACAGCAAAGATTTACGTTCGGTAACGCAGGGGGGGTTTACTTACTATGATATTCAAGGCCCACTGTGCCGCAATCTGCTGCTTAACCAATTTGTTTATCATGAAAATGACAGCACTTCTTTCCAAGCGGTCGTTACAGGGATCAATGGAGATTCCGCCAAGTTACGCACGCTAACTGATTATACCCATCAAAAAAACGCCATCTGGGGCATCACCGCCCGTAACCGCGAACAAAGTTTTGTGCTGAATTTACTGATGAATCCGGATATAGATTTTGTCACCCTGCTGGGACAGGCGGGCACGGGCAAGACCTTGCTTACACTGGCGGCAGGCTTGATGCAAACGCTGGAAGATAAAATATATTCTGAAATTATCATGACCCGCGTCACGGTTCCGGTCGGTGAAGACATCGGATTTTTACCGGGCACTGAAGAAGAAAAAATGTCGCCGTGGATGGGCGCACTGGATGACAACCTGGATGTGCTGAATCATGCCGACGATGAAGGTGGTGACTGGGGTCGTGCCGCTACCCGTGATTTAATCCGCAGCCGCATTAAAGTTAAATCGCTTAACTTCATGCGCGGGCGGACCTTCCTGAAAAAATTTTTGATCATAGATGAAGCGCAAAATCTTACCCCCAAGCAAATGAAAACACTGATCACACGCGCCGGACCGGGTACAAAAGTGGTGTGCCTAGGCAACATCGCACAAATTGACACACCTTATTTGACTGAAGGCAGCTCAGGGTTAACCTATGTGGTGGATCGTTTCAAAGGTTGGGGACACAGCGGTCATGTGACTTTACAGCGCGGTGAACGCTCGCGTTTGGCTGATCATGCTGGCGAAGTCTTGTAAATCTGCGCCCACGTTTTTTCAATCAATTTATAAGGAAGTATGGTGACAGATAAAATCCAAAAAACGACAGAGGAATGGCGCGACGAACTCACCCCCGAGCAGTTTCGCATATGCTGGCAATGTGGTACAGAAGCGCCGTTCACTGGCGAATATTGGGATTGCCATGATAGTGGCCTGTATCGCTGCGTATGTTGCGATCATATATTATTTGGTTCGGAGGTGAAGTTTGAATCCGGCAGTGGCTGGCCCAGCTTCTGGCAACCGCATCAACCGGATAGCGTGATCGAGCGTATGGACACCAGACATGGCATGGAACGCGTCGAAGTGCTCTGTCACAAATGTGAAGCCCATCTCGGCCATGTTTTTGACGATGGCCCCGAACCTACCAGACTACGCTATTGCATAAACTCCGCCGCACTTATTCTCGATCGGCAATAATGTCAGGGTAAATGAAATTACCTCTACCTAAATTTTTATATCTCGTTAAACACCATGAAACTGTTATTTGATCTTTTCCCGGTAATCGTATTTTTTACCGTCTTTAAATTCCATGGCATCTTCGCGGCCACTGCCACCGCCATAGCCGCTACGATATTGCAGGTTATCTGGGTAAAATTCCGGCACGGCAAAGTAGACACGATGCTATGGGTGAATTGCGGCATCATCACCCTGTTTGGCGGGGCGACATTACTGTTACAGGATGAAAACTTTATCAAATGGAAACCTACCATTCTATACTGGGTATTTTCTGCGCTATTGCTGCTTTCCCCCCTGTTATTCGGGAAAAATCTGCTGCGTTCCATGTTGCAGGAAAAGCTCGCCTTGCCAGATAAAATTTGGGGATGGGTCAATCTGAGCTGGGCGCTTTTTTTTACCCTGATGGGCATCGTTAATCTGTATGTGGCATTTAATTTTCCGACCGATGTCTGGGTAAATTTCAAACTATTCGGCGCGACTGGCATGATGCTGGTGTTTACGCTGTTACAAGCAATTATCTTATCCAAGCACATGACACATAAGGAGGAGAAGTAATAATGCTATATGCCATCATCGGTCAGGACATACCGGACAGCTTGAGCAAGCGCCTGACCGTGCGCCCCGCACACATTGCCCGCCTGCAAATGTTGCAAGATGCCGGACGTTTGCTTTTGGCCGGTCCTTTCCCGGCAGTCGATGCGGTTGACCCCGCCGCTGCCGGATTTACCGGCAGCTTGATTGTGGCAGAATTTTCCTCGCTGACTGAGGCAGAAACATGGGCACAAGCCGACCCTTATCTGACGACCGGGGTTTTTGAACAAATCACGGTCAAACCCTTCAAAAAAATATTCCCTGCATGAGCCAGCAAACCATAGCACAAATGCGTACCCTGCTGGCTACCTTGCAGCCTGAGCACATCAATATTATTGACGATAGCCACAAACATGCCGGACATGCCGGAGCCCGTTCAGGTGGTGGACATTACCACTTGGAGATTACCTCAGCCATGTTTATCGGCAAGACTACCGTCACACGACATCGTATGATATATTCCGCCTTGGGAAACATGATGAGGCGGGATATTCATGCACTACAAATCACCGCTACCGCTCCGGAATAAGCAGCGTTGAACCTCATGAAAACACTGATTAAATCGATAAGAATGAAGGAAATACAAAGTGCGGGACGAGCAGCAACCGTCATGTATTTTGATTTACATGAAGGCTTCGAACGCCATGCGATGCAACAACTCGCCAGCTTGGGCACTTAATCAGCGTTTTCCTAAATTTTTTTATGTCCAATCCAAACCCTTGTTAAGGAACGAACCATGCTGAAGTTTTACAAATTTGCCATACTTTCTTTTCTTGCAGTACTGTCCGGTAGCCCGGTCTATGCAGCAGATGCAACAACAAATACAGCAGACATGCCTGCCGCACACATGCCCGCACCTGCCACACCCATGCCAGCAATCAAGGGTATAACAGTCAACGGCGTGACCATTTCTCCAGACCGCATAGAAGCGCACATCAAAGCCGCTATCGGGCAAGGTCGCGCAGATACCCCGCAACTACGCGTAGCGGTGGAAGATGAATTAATTAGTCTGGAACTGATGGCGCAAGACGTGGTAAAGAATGGCCTGCACACAACCGCAGAAACCAAACGCCAATTGGAAATTGCGCACCAATCCGCACTGATCAGTATATTTGTGCAAGACCATTTTACCAAACACCCGATCACCGAAGACGACATCAAACGAGAGTACGACAAACTGAAAAATTCTACCACCGAGGTTGAATACAAAGCTCGTCACATCCTGGTCAAAGAAGAAGGCGATGCCAAAAAAATATTGTCCCGTCTTAAAAAGGGAGCCAGGTTTGATCAAATCGCCCAAAAACAATCGTTGGACAGGGGCTCAGCTGTAAATGGCGGGGATTTGGGCTGGAGTGTTGCTTCCAATTTTGTCCCACCCTTCGCTGCAGCACTGCAGGAATTGAAAAAAGGGAAGTTAAGCGAACTCGTTAAAACCGACTTTGGCTGGCACATTATCAAACTGGATGATACTAGGGATTTAAAATTTCCCGCTTACCAGGATGTGAAAAAAAATATTACCCAACGTTTGCAGCAGCAATCCATTCAAAAAGCTATCGGCAATTTGCGCGTAGTTGCAAAAATTGAATAGCTTGCAAAGCTGCTGATTCAATCAGCACAAAAT
>JBEBGP010000321.1:0-7377 GCA_040081045.1 Candidatus Nitrotoga sp. | reverse complement strand
ATCCGGTGTTGTTCCATCAATTTGATGAAATCCTGCGGCGTATAACGCGCCAAAGCAGAGCGACAAAAATGCGGATTTTGTGAAATAAAATTTTCCGGCCTGGTATGAAGGTTAGTGAAATTACAACGCCCGCCACCCGAGATGCGTATTTTCTCGCCGAGCTTATGATAATGTTCAATCAATAGCACCCGCCGCCCGCGCTGCCCGGCAATACCAGCCGCCATCATGCCTGCCGCGCCGGCACCGATAATAATTACGTCAAAGTGGGAGGTCATCGTAAGAGTGTGGACGAACTTGGGATTTAAGGAAGCACTGATTTAATTCTCCATGAGCCGCGTTGCAGACCAAATTGTAATGATCGCAAGGCGCATCCCGAAGGCTAGGGGTCATTCTCCCTGGCGAGGGGTGCAACACAGCGAGCGCGCAATTTGGTCGCAATCCATATGGGACATGGCTTTACGGGCGGCTTGCGTTGTCGCAAGTCTAGCCAAGGGAACGACCCTTAGCGTCACCTTGCTCCGTGCATTCCATCCCGTAAAGCCGATGTCGCAGCCATGTGGGATTAAATCAGTGCTTCCTTAATATTGTGCCTGTACAGTTTACCCCGGTTTGTGAAGCACTCGCAGCCCAGGCGATGCTAATTTTTTGAAACGGGATATTGGAACACCCAACTTTTTGATAGCCAATCTGGTGCCGAGTTTACAACTGCCCAATACCAGTGTTTAATTCCCCCATCTTTGTAAAATGCAAAACGCGGGCACATTGAAAAACAAGTTAATTTAAAAATTCTATTTTTATGGGGGGGAAATGAAATATCTATTTGCGTTTATAATAACCCTGATGCTCGGCTCAGCGCATGCGCTGGAGAGTGTTTTGCCTACTCCCACCGGGCCGGAAATCAGTACGGTTATCATAGCACCGGAAACATCAACGCCAGCGAATGCGAATCAAATGGGTGCGGATATAAATCCTGTACGCTTTCTGGTCGGCGCAGGTTTAACCCATGGTGGCGATACTATGGCCACCGCTTCCTACACCGATGGCACTACCGATAAAATAACTGCTGGCAGTTTATTGCTTTTCTATGCTGGCGTAGAATACCGACTCAATGATAATGTTTCAATTCAAGGAACCATTGGTTATCACGTTGACAGCTTTAAACAGGCAAAAAATGGTGATGGCTCGTTTAGCCGCATCCCCATAGAAGTAATGGCGTACTACCATTTGAATGACAAATTTCGTCTGGGTGGAGGATTGCGTTTTGTGAATAATGCAAAACTAAAGCTCAGTGGAACGCCCGGCTTCCTCATTGGACCGGGCAATTTCAACGACACTTTTGCATCAGCCACCGGCTTGGTAATCGAGGGAGAATGGCTGCCCGACCCAACAATTGGCATCAAGTTGCGATCAGTCAGCGGAGAAAAATATCAATCAAATAATTTCCCTAGTGTTCTTTTCAAAGGTGATCATATAGGCATATTGGCAAATCTTTATTTTTAACACCGTTATTCCAAATGGAGGCGGTTAATGAAGTATAGCGGTCGTGGGCTTGTGGGTATGCAATAGCACCAGGCGCGAGCCGGAAGGTTATTTTTTTACACCGGTCAGCTCACGAAAGCGTTTTTTTGTTTCATTATAAGTAGTGTTTAATGTGGCGTATTTTTCTTGTGTAGCAGCCAAGTCTCTATTGATTTTATCAAGTCGATCCTGGGATTCCACAATGTCCTGTCGCAAAGAATCAGGAATGACCTTTTTGCTTTTTGTTTTGTTTTCAGCCTCGGTCTGAAAATTCTTCAGGTTGGCTTCGGCAGATTTTTTCATTACTTGCAGACTGTTAGTGCGCGCTTCTATCTGTTGCAAATTACGCACCCGCGCCAATTCAATTTCCTGTTCGCTGCTATAAGTGTTCAGTAGTGAAATATCTTTGCGCCGTTGCTCGGCTGCCACATTTTCGGCGATACGCTTTTTAACCGCTCCCTCTTCCTGGGCGCGCCGTTCGTCTTCGCTAATTTTTTCATTACGTTTGGTTACACGCCCTTGGGTATTAAGCAGCACATTATCTTTATTGGCGTATTCTGGCGGAATAGTTTCACCGTAATGCGTTGTCCCATTGTCATCTACCCACTTAAATAACTTGGCCTGCGCGCTGGTACTGCAAAGAGAGAGCAGAATTAACCCCACCCCCAACAAATTGGCTTCAGTTAACTTGGAGAAACGCTGAATAAGTTTTTCGACAAGTTCACCAGGAACGGCAAGTATTTTATTTTGTGCTTGGTGAGTTTGTTGCGCCGTGAGTAACATTAATTTGTTTAATATTTCTTTAGTATTATTCATGCATCACCCCATAACGGGTACGATAATTCTTTACTGCCTGCAGATTTTGCACCATCTGTTCATCCTTTTGCAAATAGCCCAATAGGTCATCCAGTGTGGCAATTGCAATCACAGGGATTCCATAGGTGTGCTGCACTTCTTGTGTGGCAGACAGCTTTTTTTCACCGGGATGCATCTGTTGCCCCATTTCCATGCGATCCAAGGCTATCACTACCCCACAGGGGGTGGCACCTGCCGCACGAATAATATCGATTGATTCGCGCACAGACGTACCTGCTGAAATGACATCATCAATGATTAAAACGTTCCCTTGCAGTTTTGCGCCTATCGTATTGCCACCTTCACCATGACCTTTTATTTCCTTGCGATTAAAACAATATGGCACGTTGCGTCCCTGCTCCATCATTGATATCGCCGTACCCGCAGCCAGTGGTATGCCCTTGTAGGCGGGGCCATATAACATATCAAAATTAATCCCTGAGACAAGTATGGTTTGAGCGTAAAACTGTGTCAGATGTTTTAACGATGCGCCATCATTGAACAGCCCCGCATTAAAAAAATAGGGTGATAGGCGTCCCGCCTTGGTTTGAAATTCACCGAAGCGCAAGACTTTTTGTCCAATGGCAAAGTGGATAAAATCTTGGCGCATTTGCTTCATATCAATGGGGTGCAGTTGGGTCATAGCAGATAGCTCTGAAAGTTGGATGTGCCGTCATTATATATAATGGCTGGTGAAATTAAACGGCAGGCAAAAGGAGAATTTTGTGCGGGTAATAAGCATCAATTTGAACGGTATACGCTCTGCTTTCAACAAGGATTTTTTGGACTGGCTATACCGGCAAAATGCCGATGTTGTTTGCTTGCAGGAACTCAAGGCGCAGGCCGCTGATATGAGTCCAGATATGCTTGCCCCCGCTGGTTATCATGGCTATTTTCATTATGCAGAAAAAAAAGGTTATAGCGGCGTGGGTATTTACAGCAAAACCCGTCCGCAGAAAATAATCGAGGGTTTGGGCATTGCCGAGTTTGATTGTGAGGGACGTTATCTGGAAGCGCAATTTGGGAATTTCAGCGTGGTTTCATTGTATTTGCCTTCCGGTTCCAGTGGCGAGGAACGGCAAGCCGTCAAGTTTAAATTTATGGCGGCATTCATGCCGCATTTGCGCGAGATGTTTGCCAGCGGGCGAGAATTTTTATTATGCGGCGATTGGAATATTGCACACACGGAAAAGGATTTAAAAAATTGGCGTGGCAACCGTAAAAACTCGGGCTTTCTGCCGGAAGAACGTGCTTGGCTGACAGCATTGCTGAATGATGTTGGCTTTGTCGATGTATTCCGCCGTCTGCATCCCGACCTTGAGGCTTACACTTGGTGGTCTAATCGGGGTCAGGCTTGGGCAAAGGATGTTGGTTGGCGTATCGATTATCAAATCGCGACCCCTGCCCTTGCCCGTACCGCGCAAAGTGCCACCATCTATAAAATGCAGCGTTTCAGCGACCATGCCCCGCTAACCATAGGCTACAACTATATTCTGGAGAGTGGGTAGTGTATATTCCTGCCCGTGTTAGAATTCGCGATTACCGTTTGATTGAGAATGCTGGAACTAAGCGCGGGTAAAACTGCCATATTAGGTCTGACATTTTGGGGTGGGTTTGGCAGTTATCGGGATCAGGGATAGTCTCAAGAATCAGGTCAGGCTTTTATCAAATTAACAAGTTTAGCAGTTGAACCTATCAATTAAGAAGGATTGAGCAATGAGGTGTGTGCAAATAAATGCGGCAAAATTAAAAAATCAAGTAAACAGCATAGTTGAAGGGAGCGTTAATTGATCCCTGAAATTGGTAGTTTTGCACTGATTCTGGCAATGGTGTTGGCGCTTATATTGGGCACCTTGCCCATCATAGGCAGTCTTAACGGTAGTCAGCGTTTAATGGCCGTGGCTAAGCCCGCCGTTTACGGGCAAATGTTATGTGTGGTGATTGCCTTTGGATGTTTGATTTACTCATTTGTCACTTTTGACTTTTCTGTCAACTTTGTTGCCAACCACTCCAACCTGTTACTGCCACTGCAATATCGCATTGCGGCATCGTGGGGCGGTCATGAAGGTTCACTCTTGCTATGGCTGACTATGCTGGCTGGCTGGACACTGGCTGTAGCCCTGTTCAGCAAGCGCCTGCCAACCGAAATGGTGGCGCGTGTGTTGGGTGTAATGGGTCTGGTTAGCACAGGCTTTATTGCCTTTACCTTGTTTACTTCCAATCCTTTTGAGCGACTTTTGCCTGGCGCGTTGGATGGTCACGATCTCAATCCGCAATTGCAGGATTTTGGCATGATTATTCACCCGCCCTTGTTGTACATGGGGTATGTCGGATTTTCAGTATCTTTTGCTTTCGCGATTGCCGCGCTCATCGGCGGCAAGCTGGATGCAACTTGGGCGCGTTGGTCGCGCCCATGGACAACCTTGGCGTGGATGTTTTTAACCTTGGGGGTCATGCTGGGCAGCTGGTGGGCTTATTATGAATTGGGCTGGGGTGGCTGGTGGTTCTGGGATCCGGTCGAAAATGCTTCTTTCATGCCGTGGTTGGTAGGAACAGCCTTGATTCACTCCCTCGCTGTTACCGAAAAACGTGGCGCGTTTAAAAGCTGGACGGTGATATTAGCCATCGCCGCATTTTCTCTGAGCTTGTTGGGCACGTTTCTGGTGCGTTCCGGCGTGTTAACTTCGGTACACTCATTTGCCTCCGACCCTACTCGCGGCTTATTTATTCTGATCTACATCTGTATCGTGGTGGGTGGCTCGTTGGCACTTTTTGCTTGGCGCGCGCAAAAAGTTGGCCTAGGCAGTGGTTTTGAACCGATCTCGCGTGAATCCATGTTGTTGGTGAATAACGTGCTGCTGGTTGCGGCGGCGGGCACCGTGTTTTTGGGCACACTTTATCCGTTGTTTCTGGACGCGCTGAATCTTGGAAAAATTTCCGTTGGCCCGCCCTACTTTGAAGCTGTTTTTGCGCCCATTATGGGTATTGCCGTGTTGGTGATGGGCTTGGGACAAACCGCGCGTTGGAAACAAGACGGCTTTGTTCGCATCATTAAACAATTGTGGCCGTGGATAGCAGCCAGTATTGTGCTGGCTATCGTGGTGCCGTTCATTTTTGGTAAATGGTCGGCGCCTGTGGTAGCCGGTGTATCGCTCGGCTTATGGGCGATGCTGTCCAGCGTGGCTTTTTTAGCTAACCGGGTGAGTAGCGGCACAGAAGGCGTATGGGCCAAGTTGCGCTCCACTACGCGTGCTACCTACGGCATGTTATTGGCACACGCGGGCATTGGTATATTTGTGCTGGGAGTCACGCTGCTGAATGGTTACGAAACCAGCAGCGAAGTACGCGTGCGCACAGGCGATACCACCATGCTGGACGGTTACACGTTTCAATTTTTAGGCGTGCAGGATAAGCGCGGGCCGAATTATGAGGCCGCACAAGCGACTATCGAGGTCACTAGGCAGGGCGCCAAAGTAGTCACGCTTTATCCGGAAAAACGCGTCTATACCAAACAATCTGCACCAATGACCGAGGCGGCTATCAGCACAACTGTATTCCGCGATCTGTACGTGGCCTTGGGCGAACAGGTGGGCATAGAAGAATGGACTCTACGCATCATGCACAAACCGATGGTGTACTGGATCTGGGGTGGTTGCTTGCTGATGGCATTGGGCGGTTTATTGGCGGTAACAGATCGTCGCTATCGCCATCCGGTAGCACCCGCTATGGCGCGAATTGTGCCAGTGTAACGGAGGGATAAAAATGAAACGTACTTTTATCCCGTTGGTCATTTTCGTTGTGCTGGTTGTATTTTTGTGGATCGGCCTGACCCTCAATCCGCGCGAGATTCCCTCACCCTTGATAGGTAAACCCGCGCCCGCGTTCAAGCTGGTGCAATTGCATGAGGTCAATAAAGTTATTGCACCTGAACAGCTGCGTGGCAAGGTGTGGTTACTCAACGTATGGGCATCGTGGTGCGCAACTTGTTTGCAAGAGCACCCATTGCTGGTGGAATTGGCACAACAAAATATTATTCCCATTTACGGCTTAAACTACAAAGATCAGCGTGAAGCCGGCATGGCTTGGCTGCGACAGCATGGTAATCCGTATATTCTTTCAGCGCATGATCCGGATGGTCGTGTTGGCATAGATTATGGCGTGTATGGTGTGCCAGAAACTTTTGTTATCGACAAAGCGGGCATCATTCGCCATAAAGTAATCGGTGCAATTACCCCGGAAATTGTTGAAAACAGATTGCTGCCGCTTATCAAGGAGCTGAACAATGGTTAAGCAATTGTTATTCGGTTTGTTGTTGGTAATTTTTATTCCGTTCACACAGGCGGGCGAAGCCGTACCTACCAGTGACGATCCGGTTTTGGAAAAAAAGGTAATGACTTTATCCGAGAATTTGAGGTGTCTGGTTTGTCAAAACCAGACTATTGCCGACTCTAATGCCGAACTGGCGGTTGATCTGAGAAATCAGGTTCGTGAAAAATTAAAAGCGGGTCAGTCTGAAGAGGATATTTTGAAATACATGGTAGCGCGCTATGGCGATTTTGTACTATTTAAGCCGCAGATGAAAACATCGACCTGGTTGTTGTGGTTTGGCCCGTTGATTATGCTAATTGGCGGTGTGTGGGTGTTGACTATCAGTTTGCGGCAACGTCGCAAATTACAACTGCAAGCGCATGTACTGAGTGCTGAAGAACATGAGCGTGCGGAAATATTGCTGTCCGATAAAATCAAAAAGAGTGACGTGTCAGAAGACACAGCCCAAACAAATATAGTTCAGAAAAATACGAAGGATCAGTCATGATAGCATTTTGGGTTGTAGCTTCCATTATGATTGCGGGTGCATTAGCCTTGCTGTTGCTACCTCTGCTGGGCAAGGGCAAGCGCTCCCCGTCCAGCTCGCGTCAGGAAACAAATTTATCTGTTTATCGCGATCAAATGCGTGAGTTAGACGCAGATTTTGCCGCCGGTACACTTGATGAAACCCAGTAT
>JBEBGP010000113.1:0-1860 GCA_040081045.1 Candidatus Nitrotoga sp. | reverse complement strand
CACCCGGTGGAATTTTGTAGCGGTTGTATGCCCACAGATATTGCGTGGGACAGCAGGCAATTACCTGCTCCAGCGCAGCATTGATTTGCTGTGTCACGGGGGAGTTGATGTTAAATTCCAGCGGTGAAATATGAATGATGTACCCCTTGCCATCGGGCAGGCGTTCGCTGTAACACATCATGGCAACGGCATTGCATGACTCAATCAGGCGGCCAACCAAGGTCATGGTGTAAGCAGGATGGCCAAAAAAATTTGCCCATTCGCCCTCGCCACCTGTGGGAACCTGGTCGGGCAGCATGCCGATGACATCGCCGCGCTTTAAGGTTTTATACAGAGTGCGCACCCCGCCAATATCTGTTTTAGCCAAGCTCATTTGGCCACGCCCACGACCCAGTCGGGTGATTTGATCCAGCCATACCAACCTGGGTGGCCGATACATGCTGGTCATGGGTACGCGTTCGGCGAGATAAAGCGCGATCATCTCAAAGCAGCCCAAGTGCGGCGTTAATATAATCACGCCCTGGCCGCGTGCGCGTGCGGCTTCCACATGTTCCAAGCCGGGACAAGCTTGCACACTACGCAGCACTTCATGCAGTGGCCGACACCACACCCACGGCAGTTCGCTGGCACCTTTGCCCATTTCTGCAATATTGGCGCGCAGTATGGCATCAATTTCTGTTGTGGAATAATTTTGCCCGGCTCTTTTCAGCCCGGCACCAGCAAGATTTTTGCGTAATCGTTGTGCATAGGTGGGCGAGCAATAAAATGTAATCCAGCCCAGCATTGCTCCTATTTGGTGGAGCACCTTTAAAGGCAGACGGGCGGTCAAATTAAACAAACAAATTACAAAAAATGATCTCATTGAGTGGGACTAACAAAAGTTTTGTTACAATGCGCACCTTCTTCAGCCCAACAAACGAACACGTTAATGCCATGAGCGAATATTTTTTTACTTCAGAATCAGTTTCTGAGGGACACCCGGATAAAGTTGCAGACCAAATTTCCGATGCAATTCTGGACGCTATTCTAGCGCAAGACCCTCATGCGCGGGTAGCTGCCGAAACGTTGGTAAATACTGGCTTGGTGGTGTTGGCCGGAGAAATTACTACAACGGCGAATGTAGATTATATTCATGTCGCACGCGACACCATCAAGCGCATCGGGTATGACAATACTGACTACGGCATTGATTATCGAGGCTGTGCGGTATTGGTAGCGTATGACAAGCAAAGTCCGGATATTGCACAGGGAGTTAATCGCAGCTCACAGGAGTATATGGATCAAGGAGCGGGCGATCAAGGACTGATGTTTGGTTATGCCTGTGATGAAACACCGACCTTGATGCCGCTGCCTATTTATTTGGCACATCGCGTGGTAGAACGGCAAGCGCAACTGCGTCATGACGGGCGGTTGATTTGGCTGCGCCCCGATGCGAAATCACAAATCACCGTGCGCTATGTTGATGGTAAGCCACATTCCATTGATACCGTGGTGTTGTCTACGCAACATGCGCCGGAGATGTCGCTGGAGATGATACGCGAGGCGGCCATTGAGGATATTATCAAACCCGTGCTGCCGCCAGAGTTAATCAAGGGCGATATTAAATATCTGGTTAATCCGACCGGACGCTTTGTCATTGGAGGCCCGCAGGGCGATTGCGGTCTGACTGGGCGCAAGATCATCGTGGACACTTATGGTGGCGCGGCACCGCATGGCGGGGGCGCGTTTTCCGGCAAGGATCCATCCAAAGTGGATCGCTCGGCGGCTTATGCCGGGCGCTATGTGGCGAAAAATATTGTGGCAGCCGGTTTAGCCAGCAAATGTTTGATCCAGATTTCTTACGCGATAGGCGTGGCACGC
>JBEBGP010000133.1:0-1861 GCA_040081045.1 Candidatus Nitrotoga sp. | reverse complement strand
GTGGGTCATCCCACCTTACGTTTGATCCGCGTACAAATTGGTGAATACAAACTGGGAAATTTACAACCCGGTGAATTTTGTTCTTTCCCATAGCCAATCATTGAATACATGACCCGAATATAATGTCATTCAGTTTAATTTGGGGAGAAATGGCTATGACACATCAATGGAATTTTTTCAGGGCAGGTGGTTTTGATCAGGTGCAATTAAAAACGGGGGCAGATTTGCTGGCACTGGGTGAGCTGAATCAAAAGCTATGGGTAGCACTCAGTTGCCCCACTCGCGGCATCGAATTTGATACGCGCACGCTGGACATGATCGACTCCGATCACGACGGTCAGATACGCGCCAATGAAGTATTGGCCGCGATTAATTGGGCGGGTAGTTTGCTCAAAAACAGCGATTTATTTATTCGCGCAACGGATCGATTGGCACTCACCGACATTGTCGATAGCACAGATGAAGGCAAACAAATACTGGCTTCGGTGCGCCACATTTTAAAAAGTTTGGGCAAGGCGGAGGCGACAGAATTATCGCTCGCGGATATTGGCGATATTGAAAAACTCCTGGCCGGTATGCAGTTCAACGGCGACGGCGTGGTGTGCGCCAAACAAATCACCAATGCAGGCTTGCGTACCAGCGTTTCAGAAATAGGCAAAACATTGGGCACGGTGGCCGATCTCAGTGGTGAGCAGGGCATTAACCAGGCACTCACTGACCAATTTTTCACCGATGCCCATACGTATGTCGAGTGGCATAAATTGAGCATGGTTGATCCGGCCATTCTGCCTTTGGGTGAACATACCGCCACAGCGGCTGCGGCCTTGCGTGAGGTTAAAGAAAAAGTAAATGACTATTTCACGCGTTGCCACATGGCCGCCTACGACACCCGTTCCGCCACGCCCTTAAGTCGCTCTACCGAAGATTATCAGCAACTGGCGGTACACAGCCTCTCCGCACACAATGCGAGCGTCGCCGAGTTTCCATTAGCCACCATTGCCGCCGACAAGCCGCTGCCTTTATCCGCCGCAATCAACCCGGCATGGCGTGACAAAATTGAGGCGTTGCGCCAGCATGCAGTACTGCCCCTGTTGGGCGACAAGCCCGGCATCACAGCTACGGAATGGAACATGTTGTGCCAGAAATTATCTGCATTTGAAAACTGGCAGGCGGCCATGCCCATCTCAAATGTCAGCCAGCTCGGCATAGCCCGGTTGAGCGAAATACTATCCGGCAGCCATCGCACAGACATCGGCCAACTCATCATGCAAGACCTGGCGGTTGCGTCGGAAATACAAGCCATGCGCTCGGTGGAACGTCTGCTGCGCTACCAGCGTGATTTGTTCAAACTGGCAAATAATTTTGTGTCCTTCAGCGATTTTTATTCCGGCAAAGACAAGGCTATTTTTCAGATGGGCACGCTTTATCTGGACGGGCGCAGTTGCGATCTGTGCGTCAAGGTTGAAGATGTCAACATGCACGCGGCATTCGCCAATAGCAGCGGCGTGTGTCTGGTGTATTGCGAAATAATTCGCAATAGCGGCGCCGAAAAGATGAATATCGCGGCAGCCTTCACTGCGGGCGATTCCGATTTTCTAATTGTCGGTCGTCACGGCGTTTTTTATGATCGCCGGGGGCTGGATTGGAACGCCACCATCACACGCATCGCCGATCACCCGATCAGCATCCGTCAGGCGTTCTGGTCACCGTACAAAAAACTATCCAAGGCAATCAGTGAACAATTGCAAAAATTGGCCGCATCAAAATCAAATGCAGTGCAAGAAAAGCTGGTCAAAGTCGCGGTAGAAAGTACGACCCCCAGCATGGCGGGCGCGCCACCCAAACCGGCTGTTGACGTGGC
>JBEBGP010000081.1:0-1861 GCA_040081045.1 Candidatus Nitrotoga sp. | reverse complement strand
TTCTTTGACGACTCCGGCAAACGGCGCGGGCACATCCATCGTGGCTTTGTCAGTTTCCAGAGTCAGCAAGGATTGTTCTGCGGCAACAGCATCACCCGCTTGCACCATGATTTCTATGACGGGCACATTTTTATAATCGCCGATGTCCGGCACATGGATGGGTCTGATTTCTTTTGACACTGTATGTTCTCCTGCCTACTTAAACAGTCGTAGGGTTGGGCTTGTTTTGCGCTATGTTGTATAACTTAATCGCACGACTGACTTCGCTGTTCGCGATTACCCCTGCTTCGGCCAATGATTTCAGCGCGGCAATCGCAACAAAATAACGATTCACCTCAAAAAAGTGGCGCAGCTTTTTGCGTGTGTCCGAGCGACCAAACCCATCCGTGCCCAACACTTTGTAAGAAGCTTGTCGCGTGTTGCCGGATGGCAGGAATGGACGGATTTGATCGGCATAACTTTTCATATAATCCGTGGCGGCGATAATGGGGCCGGTACGATTTTTCATCATTTGCTCGACATAACTTGCCCGCGGCGCAGCTTCCGGGTTGAGCATATTCCAACGCTCGCAATCCAGCCCGTCGCGGCGCAATTCGTTAAAGCTGGTGACACTCCAGATGTCGGGTGTAACATCAAAATCTTTTTCCAACAATTCTGCTGCGGCAATCACCTCGCGCAGAATTGTGCCGCTACCCAGTAACTGCACTTTCAATGCGGATTTTTTATTTTCTGATTTGCCTTCCTGAAATAAATACATGCCTTTGATAATGCCTGCTTCCGCATTGGCGGGCATGGCCGGATGTGCGTAATTTTCATTCATCACCGTGATGTAGTAATACACATCCTCCTGCTCCTGATACATACGGCGCATTCCGTCCTGAATAATCACCGCCAGCTCGTAGGCAAAAGCGGGATCGTACGCAATACAGTTGGGAATAGTCGCTGCAACCAGGTGGCTGTGCCCGTCTTGATGTTGCAAGCCCTCGCCATTTAACGTTGTGCGTCCGGCCGTGCCACCCAACAGAAAACCGCGCGCGCGCAAATCACCCGCTGCCCAGGCCAGATCGCCGACACGTTGAAAACCAAACATGGAGTAGTAAATATAAAACGGAATCATCGCCACGCCGTGGTTCGCATACGCGGTAGCCGCCGCTATCCATGAAGACATCGCACCAGCTTCGTTGATGCCTTCCTGCAAAATCTGGCCGGTTTTTTCTTCTTTATAAAACATCAATTGATCGGCATCCTGCGGCGTGTATAACTGCCCCACCTGAGAGAAAATACCGAGCTGTCTGAACATGCCTTCCATACCGAAGGTGCGCGATTCATCCGGCACGATGGGCACAATGTGCTTGCCTATATGTTTATCTTTTACCAGTATGCCGAGCAGTCGCACAAAAGCCATCGTGGTGGAAATCTCGCGGCCTTCCGTACCTTTGAGCAGCGCATCAAAAACGTCCAGCTCGGGTAATTGCAAGGGCACTGCGGCAGGATTACGCACCGGGATAGTGCCCATGATGCGTCCGCGTTCCTTCAGGTAATTCATTTCCAGACTGCCCTCTGGCAAGCGGCAAAATGGCAGACTGCTTAACTGTTCATCCGATACCGGAATATTAAAACGATCGCGGAATTTACGCAGCGCATCCTCACCCACTTTTTTCTGTTGATGGGTAATGTTTTGCCCTTCGCCTGCCTCCCCCATGCCATAACCTTTAACGGTCTTAGCCAGAATTACGGTGGGTTGACCTTTATGTTTGACCGCTGCCGAATACGCCGCAAACACTTTATGGGAGTCATGCCCGCCACGATTGAGTCGCCAGATTTCATCGTCTGACATATCCGCAACCAACGCCAATAATTC
>JBEBGP010000149.1:0-1870 GCA_040081045.1 Candidatus Nitrotoga sp. | reverse complement strand
CCATACGAGCGTTTTCGTCAAAGCCATCCACCAGCACCAAGTCATAATTTTGGCGGCTATGCGCGACAAATTCTGCGCCGTCTCCGATTACGATATTCAATCGCTTGGGATCTTCCGGTAGCTTGAAAAATTGCCTTGCTGCGGCTACCACGCCTGGCTCGATTTCAACCACCGTGAGTTTGGCGAGCGGGTAATGGCGATATAAAAATTTGGTTAGTGAGGCAGCGCCGAGGCCGATTAACAGCACCTTGCGCGGGAATCTGTCACTATCCCGCAGCAGTAAACTGGCCATCATTTCCCGGGTGTAATCCAGTTCCAAATTCCACGGGCGGGCAATACGCATCGCGCCTTGCACCCATTCCGAGCCAAAATGTAACGAGCGCACCCCGGCTTCTTCGCGAATATCAATGGAAAATGCCATGGGGGAATTACAAATTGACCGGCAAGTTGCAGGGGGAATCGCGCATTCGGAGTCATTAAAAGTCAGTGTGGCTGCATAGTATAATTGCATTCTTTCATTTCGCCGTATGGACATGTCATCCTTTCAAATCGTTGTTGGTCAATCGGCTCTTTCTGCATTCCGTTTGGATAAATTACGTTCAGCCTTGAAAGATTTCGGAATCACCATGGTAGAAGCGCGCCACTGGTATTTTGTGGAATTAAATTCGGCGTTATCCGAGGCCGAGAAATCACGTTTGCATACGCTATTGGGAGTCGATGGTCAGCAAGCGGCAATACCCGCTACCAACGCCCGGCATCAGGTGTTGGTTGTGCCGCGTTTGGGCACGATTTCGCCATGGTCATCCAAGGCTACCGATATTGCACACCATTGTGCCTTACAAGCTATACGGCGTATTGAGCGTGGTGTGGTGTACCACTTTAAAACGAAACATGACCATGCTTTGACACAAACACAGCGCGCTGCATTGCTGCAACTATTGCATGATCGCATGACCGAATCAGTGCTTGATTTAGAGGGTGACTTGGAAAATTTGATGGGGAAAATTTTTCGTCACGGCCAACCCCTGCCACTGTCCATAGTTGAAATCTTGCAGGGGGGGAGTGCCGCGCTGGCAGAGGCCAATCGCGAATTGGGCCTGGCTTTGTCAGAGGACGAAATTGAATATTTGATGGAAAATTTTCGCAAGCTGAATCGCAATCCCACCGACGTGGAGTTGATGATGTTCGCGCAGGCTAATTCCGAGCATTGCCGGCATAAAATTTTCAATGCCGATTGGGTGATTGATGGCGAACGCCAATCCATCTCGTTATTTGGCATGATCCGCAACACACATAAGGCCAGTCCGCAAGGCACGGTGGTGGCTTATTCGGACAATTCGTCGGTGATTGAAGGCCAGAACACGGCGCGATTTTATCCGCGAGCGGATGGTAGCTATGCTTACCGCACCGAGATGACGCACACGTTGATGAAAGTGGAAACACATAATCATCCCACCGCGATTGCGCCCTTTGCGGGTGCAGCAACGGGCGCGGGTGGTGAGATACGCGATGAGGGTGCAACGGGAGTCGGCTCTAAACCGAAGGCTGGTTTGGCCGGATTCTCGGTTTCCAATTTGAACATTCCCAATTTTGCTCAGCCGTGGGAGGAAAATTCATATGGTAAACCTGCGCGTATCGCTTCTGCTTTGCAGATTATGCTGGAAGGGCCGATCGGCAGCGCAGCATTTAATAATGAGTTTGGCCGACCAAACCTGGCGGGGTATTTTCGTACCTTTGAAGAATCGGTACGCGGTGAAATGCGTGGTTATCACAAACCCATCATGATTGCGGGAGGTTTGGGCAGCATAGCCGCCCAGCACACGCATAAACATGCACTACCAGCTGGCGCGCTGTTGTTGCAAATCGGTGG
>JBEBGP010000143.1:0-1870 GCA_040081045.1 Candidatus Nitrotoga sp. | reverse complement strand
GTTATAGTTCGGGCGGCTCCACTTGCCAAACACATTCGGCAAGCGATACAGATAAACGGGAGCGCGCGTGTCCTTCTCCAACGCCACCAGTGCCTCTTCACCAGCCAACTTGCTCACGCCATAAAGGTTGTCAGCCTCCGCCTGGATAGAAGAGGTATACAACACTGGTATCCTTTGACCACTGGCGCGAATCAAATCGCAAAGCTGCTCGGTCAGTTCCGTATTGCCTTCGGCAAATTCCGCCTTATCCTTGGGACGATTGACCCCGGCCAAGTGAAACACAAAATCTACCCCTTCCAGCGCAGCAGACAAATCACCCAAGGCCATGTCGCGAGTAAAAGACACGGCTTCAACGCCTTTTTCCTGAAGATGCACGAGCAGGTTCTTGCCAATAAACCCGTTCGCACCTGTGACGAGAACCAGCATTTAATCCTCCGCTTGCGCTACTTCACCACGGGCAATCGCCTGCATGAAAGGCAACTTCAGCAACAATGCCTTCATCCCCTCCACATCCAGGCGCGTGGTGTTGTGCGAGTTGTAATCAACAGCCTCAGAAATCAGCACCTCGCCCTGTTCTACAAACTTGCCGTAGTTCAGGTCGCGCAAATCGGGAGGGATGCGATAGTAGCCACCCAAATCTTGAGCCGCCACCCTCTCCTCGCGGCTCAGCAAAGCCTCATACAACTTCTCACCGTGCCTTGTGCCGATCACACGAATTTCATGATCCGGTTTACCCATAAGCTGCAACAACGCTTGTGCCAAAACCTCAATGGTTGCCGCAGGCGCTTTCTGCACAAAGATGTCTCCATTCGTGCCATGCTCGAAGGCATATAACACCAAATCCACCGCATCTTCCAAAGTCATCATGAACCGTGTCATGGCAGGGTCGGTAATCGAAATCGGCTTGCCGGCTAAAACCTGATCCACGAAAAGCGGAATCACCGACCCACGCGAAGCCATCACATTGCCGTATCGTATGCCGCAAATCACCGTATCACAATGATCGAGATTGCGAGATGCGGCCACCATCACTTTTTCCATCATCGCCTTGGAGATGCCCATCGCATTGATCGGATAGACCGCTTTGTCCGTGCTTAGGCAGACAACCCGTTGCAGTCCATTTGCGATGGCTGCTTCCAGTATATTTTCCGTGCCCAGCACATTGGTGCGCACTGCCTCCATCGGGTAAAACTCGCACGAAGGAACCTGCTTGAGTGCCGCAGCATGAAAACAATAATCCACACCGCGAAAAGCCTGCGCCAGACTGCGCTGATCCCGTACATCCCCAATATAAAATTTCAACTTTGGATTGTTATACCGCTTGCGCATGTCGTCTTGCTTCTTTTCATCGCGACTGAAAATGCGTATTTCGGCAATATCGGTGTGCAGGAACCGGTTTAACACAGCGTTACCAAATGAACCTGTGCCGCCTGTGATGATTAGCTTCTTGTTTGCAAACATAGCGCCATTTCTTAAAAGTAAAAATATTGATTACATCCGATGATCTTGAAAACACCGCAGTCAGTATTTTAACCGGTAGTAAACATACGCCAACGGCTCACGAAACCAGAACCCAGCCACTCGAAACAGGTAATCCGAATCAAAACCCCCGCCCAGCCGACTTTAAGGACGACCACGGCGAGGCGTGCTACGTATTGATCCAAGCGGGCGTGTTGTACGGAAATATCGTTCATTGGGCCACCCTATTCAACTTCCACTCCATATTCTTTACGCAGTAGCGTCTTGGCATCAAGTCTCTGTGAGATCATTTTTGACTCGAATTCATACACCTTCACATCCACCAACAAGCGATACCAAAAACCTTGAAGTATGTGAAAGATCATGCCGCGATACCCATCCAGAAACCCAC
>JBEBGP010000323.1:0-1870 GCA_040081045.1 Candidatus Nitrotoga sp. | reverse complement strand
CGCAAGTGCGTGGTGTTGTCGGCGCGTTCGATGATTGAGCAGGAGCCTGCTTACAATTATGTAGCGGCGCGTTTATTGCTGAACAATATTTGCTGCGATATTTTGGGTGAGACAGTTAGTGCGGCCGACATGGTGGCGCGCTATGCTGAAAATTTCCCCTTGTTTATCAAGCGCGGAGTGGACGCTGAGTTGCTGAATGATGAAATGCTGCAATTTGATTTGCCGCGTTTAGCCGGGGAACTGGATGCCAGTCGCGATTTTCAATTTGGCTATCTGGGCTTGCAAACATTGTATGACCGCTATTTCATTCATATCAATGAGGCGCGTATCGAATTGCCGCAGGCGTTTTTTATGCGGGTAGCGATGGGTTTGGCGCTGAATGAGGTTGACCGTAACGCCCGCGCTATCGAGTTTTATCATCTGTTGTCCAGCTTTGATTTCATGAGCTCAACGCCCACCTTGTTTAATTCGGGGACGCAGCGTTCGCAGCTATCGTCATGCTACTTGACTACTGTGCCGGACCATTTGGATGGAATTTTTGAAGCCTTCAAGGAAAACGCTTTGTTGGCCAAATATTCCGGTGGTTTGGGTAATGATTGGACCCCGGTGCGTTCGTTGGGTGCGCACATCAAGGGTACAAATGGTAAATCACAAGGTGTGGTGCCATTCCTGAAAGTAGCCAACGATACTGCGGTGGCGGTTAATCAAGGTGGCAAGCGCAAAGGCGCGGTATGTGCCTATCTGGAAGCCTGGCACTTGGATGTGGAAGAATTTCTGGATTTGCGCAAAAACACCGGCGATGATCGTCGTCGCACGCACGACATGAATACTGCGAATTGGATTCCGGATTTGTTTATGAAGCGCGTTATGGAGGGGGGCGAGTGGACACTGTTTTCGCCGTCCGATTGTCCGGATTTGCATGACAAATTTGGCGCAGAGTTCGAGCGTGCCTATCTCGGACATGAAGCCCGTGCTGCCAGAGGTGAATTGGCTTTGTTCCGCAAAGTTTCAGCGGCCAGCTTGTGGCGCAAGATGTTGACCATGTTGTTTGAGACTGGTCATCCGTGGATTACTTTCAAAGATGCCTGCAACGTGCGCTCTCCGCAGCAGCATGTCGGTGTGGTGCACAGCTCAAATTTATGTACAGAAATCACTTTGAACACCTCGGATACCGAAATTGCGGTATGCAATCTGGGTTCGATTAATTTATCGGCACACTTGTATCCGAAAGGGCATGAGAAATTTGGCCAGGTCGATCATAAAAAACTGCAGCGCACCGTTAAGACAGCCATGCGTATGCTGGATAACGTAATCGATATTAATTACTACGCGGTGGAAAAAGCGCGCAATTCCAATCTCAAGCACAGGCCCGTGGGCTTGGGCGTAATGGGTTTTCAGGATTGCCTGCATGAATTACGCATACCTTATGCTTCTGCCGCTGCGGTGGAATTTGCCGATCGCTCGATGGAGGCGGTGTGCTACTACGCTTACTGGGCTTCGACAGAGTTGGCGCAAGAGCGCGGTTGTTACGCCAGCTATCAGGGCAGCTTGTGGGATCAGGGTATTTTGCCGCAAGACACGCTGGATTTGTTGCGTGAATCTCGCGGCGGTTACGTTGAGGTGGATAATTCGACCAGCATGGATTGGGCTGCTTTGCGCGCGCGCCTCAAAGAGTATGGCATGCGTAATTCAAATTGTGTGGCGATCGCGCCGACCGCTACGATTTCAAACATTATCGGTGTGTCGGCATGCATTGAGCCGACCTATCAAAATTTATTTGTCAAATCGAATTTATCGGGTGAATTTACCGTCATCAACAGTTATCTGGTTAAAGACTTAAAGCGTCTGGGCTTGTGGGATGAGGTGATGA
>JBEBGP010000224.1:0-1874 GCA_040081045.1 Candidatus Nitrotoga sp. | reverse complement strand
ATTTTTTCCAATCGCTTCAGATTGACCGCGCTCTTCCGCGCCCACACCCGGATACGCACCGGGCGTATCAATAAAAGTCACGATCGGAATTTCAAATTTTTCAGCTAGGCGCATCAAACGCATCGCCTTGCGATAACCCTCAGGACGCGGCATTCCAAAATTTCTCATCTGCCGTTCTTTGGTATCACGCCCCTTTTGATGGCCAATCACCATCACGCTCTGCCCGTCAAAGCGCGCCAACCCGCCCACAATTGCCGCGTCGTCGGCATAGCCACGATCTCCGTGCAATTCTTCAAAGTCGGTAAAAAGATGCTGGATATAATCCAGCGTATATGGCCGTTGGGCGTGGCGTGACACCTGTGAAATTTGCCAGGGCGTAAGCTTGGCGTAAATATCCTTGGTGAGTTCCAAACTGTACTCTTGCAAACGCACAATCTCTGCCGCAATGTTCCCAGTAGAATCATCCCGCACCTGACTTAATTGCTCAATCTTGGTTGCAATGTCAGCGATGGGGTGTTCAAAATCCAAAAAAATTTCTTTCATAAATTAAGATGATTCCGAATTAAGCCAATGTGAGAAATGACGGTAATGATACAGGATGCCTTGTGCCAAAATCAAAAGTGCAAAATACCGGCGTGCATTATTGCAATGCGTAGTGTGCCAAAGAAACCCGCGTCCGCCATACCTTCCACAAATCTCCGCGCGACAGAATAAAACGGTGCGACGCGCTACCATGCAGCACCTCAACCGACACCCGCGCCACCTCGCCACTGCCCAGTGCATTTAATAATGGCGCGGCGCAAAATTGCTCCAAATTGAGCACGGCATCTTGCCAAGCCTGCACATTACCCTGCTGAATAGCCAGCCGTTGCCCTTCCCACACCACCAATATTTCGCTACTGGTATCGGCAAGCCACCGCTCATCGTCTGGCAAATTGAAATACGATATGCCCGCATACTCGGCAAATGCCCGAGGCAGCAGGCTATCTCCCACCACGCGGGCAAAAGGACGTTGCGACAAAATTTGAGCAAAACCACCGCCCCATAGCCACACACTATTAATGACAACCTCACCTCGCGCCTCGCGCGCAGTATTCACCGCATGTTCATGCAACAACATCTGCACCTCATTCATCACCCCATTCCAGTACAAGGCATCAGCACCGAACGGCATACATGGACGAATATCTTTTCCCGCAACCTGCATCAAGGAATATGTCATCAAATCGGGCGCAGCATCCAAACGCATATACCAGCGCTGCGGATGCGGCGCAAAAAATTTGAAATGCTCGCCCGCAAAATGCTGATTCAAACTGTCACACAATCGCGTTGCCTCATCGACACTTAAACTAACATTCGCATGCAAATTCATCTGCGCGCGCTGCAATTGCAAATGCACCGGATCCGCGCGCAGCCAGTAAAATCCCTCTGCCTGCATCCCATCCGCCTGCAAAGTAATCGGCGCGACCGACTCATCCATCACACCAAAATGCGCGCATAACCGCGCCTCCAGAGACATTGTCCCCTTGTGGGATTGCGCCGCCATCGGTTCCCGCCGCGAGCGTGCCAGCAATTTTTCCAACGCAGGCAACGACAATCCGCTGCAGGCAGAAGCTGCAAATTGCTGTGGCAGAAATAAATCGAGAATGATTAAATGGACATTTGCACTCATGCTGCAAGTTTAACATCGAGATATTCAGAGAATGTCGACATTAACCCCGGTTCAATCATTATTGCGGAAAAAATTAAGGCATCACGGCAATGGTCGCTGCTGGTTGCATCCATGTCCAGATATGGCGTATTCTCGCCATTTCCAGCACAAATACCATTAAAATAAAAGCCCGGCGGGTTTCCCCGTCGGGCTTTGGATACAG
>JBEBGP010000249.1:0-1878 GCA_040081045.1 Candidatus Nitrotoga sp. | reverse complement strand
AATGAGATTGATTCAACGCTCTACAAAACCAAGGAAAGCACTGAAAAAACCATGATGGGCAGGATGCTGTTTTCACCTGTTGAAATTAACAAGGCATTTAAGAGGGAGTTAGCAAAAACTGGATGGTCAAATCACAAGGTTAACTGTGATTACGTTCATGGCGAATACTTGGAGGGCTACAAGCCAGCTAAGAAGGCTGGAATGAAGCCTTTTCGAGACATGGACTTTGTTAAACCTAATGTAAAACTTGGCGTTGAGGTTCAGTTCGGCAAGTATGCTTTTATGGTTTATAACGTGTGTGCAAAGATGACTATTTTTAGCAACATGGGATTGATAGATACGGGTATTGAAATTGTCCCTGTCAAAAACTTTGCCGAAGAAATGAGTACGGGAGTTTCCTATTTCGAGCAGTTCGCATGGGACTTGGAACATCGCGGCACTTCAAACATTGATATTCCGGTTTTGATCCTTGGGATTGATGCGTAAAATTTATTTTCAAACTGAGACACTACCCATTTTTCATTAATTTAAGGATATTTATGGCGCAATTATTTTCCAAGACCACTTTAGGTTCACTCCCTTTGCAAAATCATTTGGTCATGTGCCCGATGACGCGCAACCGCGCTATCGGCAACATTCCAAACGAATTGATGGCGCAGTATTATGGGCAACGCGCCAGCGCGGGTTTGATTATCACCGAAGGCACTTCGCCTTCGCCCAATGGTCTGGGCTACCCGCGCATACCGGGGGCATTTTCTGCGGCGCAGGTTGCAGGATGGAAGCTGGTGACTGCGGCGGTACATGCCAAGGGTGGGAAAATATTTATGCAACTCATGCATTGCGGGCGTATTAGTCATGCGCTGAATTTACCTGCGGGTGCGCGCGTAATTGCACCGTCTGCGGTCGCTGCAGCCGGTGAAATGTACACCGATGCCGAAGGTATGAAACCGCATCCAGTGCCGCAGGCAATGAGTGAGGCAGACATCAAGGTGGCAATTGAAGAATATGCACAGGCCGCGCGAAATGCGGTAGCAGCAGGATTTGATGGCGTTGAGCTGCATGGAGCCAACGGTTATTTGATCGAGCAATTTATCCGCCCAAACACCAATATACGCACCGATCAATACGGCGGCACAATTGAAAACCGCGCGCGGTTCATGTGCGAAGCGGTCGCTGCGGCAACCGCCGCCATCGGCAAGGACAAGGTCGGCATACGCCTGTCACCCTTTGGCATATTCAATGATATGCCGCTGTATGCCGCGATGGAAAATGATTACGCCTATCTGGCACAAAAGCTGAATACGCTTGGCTTAGCCTATATTCATCTGGTTGATCATTCATCAATGGGTGCGCCCACCGTGCCGGATTCCATGAAGGCGACGTTTCGCAGCGTGTTCAAGGGCAAGCTCATACTATCGGGGGGCTATGATGCGGCGCGCGCCGAAAGTGATTTGGCTGCGGGGAAAGCGGATTTGATTGCAGTGGGGAAACTTTTTCTTGCCAACCCGGATTTGGTTGCACGGTGGAAAGCGGGCCCCTCACTTAATGCCTTTGATATGAATACTTTCTATACGGCTGATGCCAAGGGTTACACAGATTATCCAACGCTTTAACCGGCACGCCAACGGAGATTTGCAGTGACTTGGCTGCAGACCTCTGTTCACATTACCTTGCGTGAGGATCAACATCAAACTGCAAACTTGCCAGTCTTGCATACAGTCCACTCTGTTTACGCAAGTCCTGCGGCGTGCCGATTTCGACAATACGTCCGTGTTCCAGCACCACGATACGATCCACTTTCTGCACCGTCGCCAGGCGATGCGCGATGATGAGTGTGGTGCGACCTTGCATGGCGGCATTCAAGCCATGTTGCACTAA
>JBEBGP010000207.1:0-7474 GCA_040081045.1 Candidatus Nitrotoga sp. | reverse complement strand
ACGGTAAGACCATTGGTACTGTTTAAATCCTCCAGAAATGAATCATTCAGTATCGTAACTATGGCTGCATGCTCCCCGCTCACGGCAAGGTTATCAATCACTATTGCATTATGTGATTTTCGACCTATCGTCATGCGTTCCTTATCCAGCGGGTATTCCTGCACTACTGCGCCATTCATGCTAAGTATTATTTTCGCGGCCATGATATTTAGTTCCTGTCACTTAACTTTATATAACCATTTGTCATTTACTTTTTTAAACCAGAGTGACAATTTCCCCAGCCAATTGTGTGACACAGCAAAATCACCCTTAATTTTTACCAAAATAACAGACACATTATCACGACCGCCGTTATCATTTGCCATCTCAATTAACTGGCTGGCTGCCAATGTCAGATTCGCCTGTAACATTTGTAACGCGCTACCTATGTCATCATCGGGCACCATGTCATTCAACCCGTCCGAGCACAGCAAATATACATCTCCCACCTGCACCGAATGCACATGCACTTCAACATCCACGTCCACATCTATGCCGACTGCACGCGTCACCAGATTTTTATTCATGGATTTGCGGGCATCCGCAGCACTGATTAAACCACTATCAATTTGATCCTGTAATAATGAATGATCCCGCGTAATGGTCTCAAACGTATCGCCGCGCAGGCGATACATTCTAGAATCCCCCACATGCGCCACGGCCACATGATTGTCATAAAACAATGCAGCAACTACTGTTGTGCCCATCCCCGCATATTGCGGCTGACTTTGCGCGGCATGATAGATGGTGGCGTTGGCTTTCTTCACATTTTTACGCAGCAAGGTAACACCCATATCCTCACCACTGTCATCTTCCTCATCCGCAACAACATTGCCCAACAACGCACTTTTAATTTCACTGGACAGAACAGATACCGTCATACCACTGGCAACTTCCCCTGCATTATAACCACCCATGCCGTCTGCCAAAACCACCAGCCCGCATAAAGTTTCATGCCCGACACTGTCTTCATTGTGCGAGCGCACCTGTCCCGGGTGGCTAAAACTGGTAATTTCCAAAGCCTGGTCTATTCTCATAATGAACGAGGCACAACACCCATTATGCAAGACCGCAATGCATCGGCCATTTCTGCACCAGTTTGAAAACGATCTTCCACTTTCTTCGCCAAAGAAATATTGATGACCTCAACCAGCGCAGGTGATAAATCAGGCCGTACACTTAATATATTAATCGGCTGCTCATTTGCAATACGGAACATCAACTGGGCCATCGAATCACCCTGAAACGGTAGCTTACCACACAGCAATTGGTACAAACTCACTCCCAATGAGAACAAATCTGACCGTCCCTCAATCTTCATTCCCGACAATTGCTCTGGTGACATAAAAGAAGGTGTGCCCAGCACCATGCCCGTTTTAGTCTTGGATGAATCGGTGATACGGGCAATGCCGAAATCTGTCACTTTCACTGCATCACTCGCCGCATCATACATAATGTTAGCGGGTTTAATGTCACGATGCACAACATTTAATGTGTGGGCATAACCAAGTGCATCCGCCACGCGCGCCACAATACTCAGCACGGTCGGTACGGGCAGCAAATTATCCGGCTTGGCATAAGGTGTTAAATCACCACCCTTTAAAAATTCCATGGCGATGTAAGCCAAGTCATGCTCTTCACCAGCATCATACATCGTTACAATATTCGGGTGATTCAAGCGACCTGCGGTTTCCGCCTCGCGGAAAAACCGCGCTTTAACCTCTTCCAATTCATCCGCATCAAATTCCTGCGCCAATGCCATCGTCTTAATTGCCACTACACGGCTAATCTTGGGGTCGCGCCCCAAATACACCACGCCCATCGCGCCCTTGCCCAGCTCTTTCTCAATCTCATAGCGTCCCAACATGGGCTTGGACATTGTGCCCTTCCCCAATACCATGGTGCTGGCATTGGTTCCGGATGAACCACCTAAAATTACCGTACCCGACATACTGGTGGCCTGCGCCAAACGCGTTGCCAAATCACGGAACTTGGGATTATATTCGGCCATGTATTTAAAGACCGACTCTGCTTTATTAAACTGCCGCTTACGCTCAAAATCCAGCCCGAGATTGTATAGCACCTCCATTAAACTGTTATCAATCTGCACTTTACGGAACTTGTCAAAAGCCATGTCCAATTGACCCTGTCCCTGGAAAGCCAACCCCAACATGCGATTACTTTCTGCAGAATCCGCATCCGACTTGATCTTGCCCTGCTCCGTAATCAGGAATTTTTTAGTGGTCAGCAGCAAATGGCCAGTCAGCAACAACGAGGCGGGCAACATCAACTGTATCCACATCGCGTGTGAAGTCATCAACACATAATGCGTCCCCAACAGAGCAGCAAAGATCGAAGCAGTTATCACTGCCGCCAGACCGGCTTTAAGTCGGGGTAAAAGCAACGTAAGATACATTGCCACCAACGCAAACACCGCCAACTGCAGCCAACTCGCCCTGCTTGGTGTTACAAAAAAATCCTGCTTGAGTATGCTGGAAACCGAATGTGCCAGGGTCAGCACTGGAGCCGTGCCAGCCGAAACAGGAGTAACTTGCGGATCGCCCACGCCAGCCGCAGTTGCGCCAATTAAAACAATCTTGTCACGATATTTTTCTACTGGTATTTTCCCGCTCAGTACATCGTAAAATGAGTCCACTTGAAATGCGGGCTTGCCATCGCGATCCGCGTAAAAATAAGTATTCATGCTCAAACTGGCATCGGTGGTGACATTTAGATTTCCCACACGCACACCCTGCCCCAAGTTTACTTTAATGTCCTTGGTTTCCAAATTCAAACTCTTGGCTGCCAACAACAAAGACAATGAAGGATAGTATTGATCGAAATAACTTACCACCAGCGGCTCAGTGCGGATCGCGCCATCCACATCAGGATGGACATTTAGATGTCCAATCGCCAGCGCATGAACTCCCAACTCGGGAATGGGAATTTGCACGCCCATGGCTGACAGCGACTGATTGCCTGCCTCTGCAACTTGCACATTGAGTAAATTGTTGGCCAGCACATAATCCGGCAAGGACTGATCGGGCTTGCCCTGCGGCTCACCCAAATCAAAAAACATCGCCAGCAAAACCATTTTAGCCTTTTCCAAACTGTTACCAAGTTTTTGATCGTTCGCCAAGTTATCAACCGCCTCGAGTAGCAGCGAGTTCACCTCAGCCAGGTCTTGTTGGTGCTCGGAATTAGTGCTTTTTTGAAGTGATGACGTTTCGAGAAATGAGCCAATTTTAACAATATATTCCAAGCCGGCATCAACCTGCGGCTCCAGAAACAACACCGTGCTGCCAATAACTTTGGGCTGTGCCGCAGCCAGAATATCCACCATCTCGGCGTGAATCGCACGCGGCCACGGCCAACGCCCGAGGTTGGCGATACTCTGATCGTCAATCGCGATGACTGCAATCTTGTCGCTAGGCATACGCTTGCTGGCTTGCATACCCAAGTCATAAGCCTTGCGCTCCAGACTTTGCATCAGCTCACTGTTGGCGCCCAACAAAAACACCAGCACAACCAGCGCCCCAACGAACCAATCTGCCTTCCAGAACAGTTTATTTTTCATGCGGTAGCATCATACCTATCACCTGGAGATTTCCAAGATATTTGCTGTATATCATATGGATACTAAAACATTTTATGAGATTACGCCATCTTAAACACGAGGCATCATTCAGTTATCCTTCGACATGGCACATATGCTAGTATGCCGAAATGTGCCACATGGGCATTTTTCTTGTTCAAGCCAATCTTGGGGCAATATACAAATATTCCGCAATAACCGGGCCACCCAAAACCTTGGCATGGCTGACACGAGGAAATTCATTGCAATCCATCGTGCGGCGACCCGCTGACAAACCTTGAGAAACTTCAACATGTACGTGACTAAAAAATGAGCTCCGCACAAGACCTTAAAGCAGTTGGCCTCAAAACCACCCTGCCGCGCCTGAAAATATTAAACCTGTTTGAACAGGCGGCAATGCGGCATTTGAGCGCGGAGGATGTCTATAAATTATTACTGGACGAGGGTCTGGATGTAGGCTTGGCTACAGTTTATCGCGTACTTACTCAGTTTGAACAGGCCGGACTGCTTACTCGTCACCACTTTGAAAGTGGCAAATCCGTTTTTGAATTGAACCAGGGCGGGCATCACGATCATCTGGTATGCCTGCAATGCGGCAAGGTTGAAGAATTTTATGATCCAGAAATTGAAAAACGTCAAACCAAGGTAGCCGAAAAACTGGGTTTTAATATCCGCGAGCATGCGCTATACATCTATGCGGATTGCACCAAATCAAAATGCCCCAATAAACCCTGAGCTGCAATCATCGAGACTGCTACAGTGCAGGAAACTCAGAACCAAGTGGCTCTACTCGTGACCCGGCGATCTCACCACGGGCAAAATCAAATACTTGCCGTTCGCCCTGAACCTACCGAAGAATCTGCTCAGCATTCCCTGAAAAATAACCCTGCGAAATTTACTCTGCCTAACCACACTCACATCTTCAATGCTGCTTTCATCGTTTTACCCATTTCTGCCGGATTACGCGTGATGTGTATGCCGCATTCTTCCATGACTGCCAGCTTGACCATTGCGCTGCCCTGACCACCGGAAACAATTGCACCGGCGTGTCCCATGCGTTTACCAGGCGGCGCAGTAACGCCAGCAATAAATCCCACGACGGGCTTCTTCATGTTGCCGCGTATCCAACGCGCACATTCTTCCTCGTCGCTGCCACCTATTTCACCGACCATCACCACGGCATCTGTAGCAGGGTCATCATTAAACATTTTCATCACATCCAAATGTTTTAAACCATTAATCGGATCGCCACCAATTCCAACGCACGATGATTGCCCATAACCAAGCTGGGTTAATTGCCACACCGCCTCATAAGTCAACGTGCCAGAGCGCGACACTACGCCGATGTGCCCCTTACGATGAATATGCCCGGGCATGATGCCAATTTTAATTTCATCCGGGGTAATCACACCCGGACAATTCGGCCCAATCAATAAAGTTTTTTTGCCCTGCATTTTATAGCGCGTGCGCAGCATATCCATCACCGGAATGCCCTCGGTAATACAAATCACAAGCTCCAACCCGGCCTCCACCGCTTCATCAATCGCGGCAGCAGCATAGGGTGGCGGCACATAAATCACCGACACCGTTGCACCCGTTTGCGCTTTTGCTTCAGCCACGCTGTTAAAAACCGGAATGCCTTCATAGCTTTGCCCGGCCTTGCCGGGAGTCACGCCCGCTACAAAACAATTTTCGCCATTGGCATAATTTTTACTGTGCAAAGTATGAAATTGCCCGACCTTGCCGGTCATGCCCTGTGTCATCACACGCGTATCTTTATTGATTAAAATGGACATTACTGTTTCCCCCGTGCCGCAGCCACAACCTTTTTCGCCGCATCAGCCATATCGTTAGCCGCAATAATTGCGAGTTCGGATTCCGCCAGAATTCTTTTGCCCAAATCAACATTTGTACCTTCCAGCCTCACTATCAGGGGCACGTTCAAATGCGTTTCACGCACCGCGGCCACCACACCCTCGGCAATCACATCGCATCTCATAATGCCGCCAAAAATATTAACTAAAATCGCCCGCAACCTTGGATTTTTCAACATCAGCTTAAAAGCCTCCGCCACTTTTTCTTTACTCGCCCCGCCGCCCACATCCAGAAAATTAGCTGGCGCACCGCCGTACAGCTTGATGATGTCCATGGTCGCCATCGCCAAACCCGCACCGTTAACCAGACAACCAATATTCCCATCCAGCGCGATGTAGTTCAAGTCAAACTTGGAAGCCTCTATCTCGTTCGGATCCTCCTCCGACAAATCACGATACGCCACAATTTCCGGATGCCTATACAGCGCATTACTGTCAAAACTAAACTTGGCATCCAAAGCCATCACGCGACCATCGCCCGTCAGTACCAAAGGATTAATCTCGGCTAGCGTCGCATCTTTCTCCACAAATGCGCGATACAAACTCTGCAAACAGAAAAAGCCTCTATTTCGTTCCCGTGCACCGTGCACCCCTACCAGTCCGATTTTTTTGGCAACCGCATCGGCTTCCGCGTCGGTCAACCCCGCCACCGGATCAATCCACACCTTGTGAATTTTATTCGGCGATTTCGCCGCCACCAGTTCAATCTCCATGCCGCCCTCGCTGCTGGCGATCAACACCACGCGTTGCTTGCTGCGATCCACCACAAAGGCCACATAAAACTCGCGCACAATATGTATACCTTCTTCAATCAGCAAACACCCAACCTTTTGCCCCGCAGTGCCGGTTTGATGCGTAACCAACTTCATCCCCAGAATTTCTCCGGCATGCTCGCGCACCTCATTTAAACTGTGCGCAATTTTCACACCGCCCCCCTTACCCCTGCCACCTGCATGTATCTGCGCCTTCACTACCCACAGTGTCCCGCCCATCTCGGTGGCCGCCGCCACTGCCTCCTCCACGCTGAAACATACCTTGCCACGCGGCGTGGGGATCGCATACTGACGCAAAATTTCTTTTGCCTGATACTCGTGAATTTTCATATTGATCCTTACCCTTTTTTACAAAAATAACCCTTTCCGGTACCGAATTATTCCAGAAACATGCCCGGTACAAACAATAAAAAACGCGAGTATCAGAGTGTATATCCACCGTGGCATGGGTAACATTTACCTGTAATCAAATGCGTGAGACCAACCATGTAAATGCCCCTTCCTGACAAAGCAAGTTCAATAATGTAATGCCAAATGATTCTCACTGATAAATTTTCTTCTTGTGGCTAATCCTTTTTCTCTTTAATCTATCTATCCTCATCAAATACCCGCCCGTGTATCACCTCCAATTTAATCGAGTGGAAGAATGACTCCAAATAAACCAAGGGGCGGGGAGTTAACCCAAAAAAATTTAAGCTAATCTATTTCCGCCCCAATATTTTTAGTGCGGATTGTTACGTGCAATTTGACACTGCTGTTAAGGATAGGGTAGTTTGCAAATAGCTGTCCAATATTTTTATTGAGAAGGGACATTAAGAATGTTAAGAATGTTTTCAAAAAATAGTATCGCAGCAATGATTTTATTAAGTGCTACCAGTCAGTCATTGGCCGCAGAATCCGCTCCCCCCTGGAAAGGTGAGGCTGAACTGGGCATTGTGTCAACCAGTGGCAATACTGAAAACACCTCAATCAAAGTGCGTGCCAGCGTGGTAAATGAACAGGACAAATGGCGTCATTCTGCCAGATTTGATGCGCTGAATACTTCAACTGCCACGACCACCACCAGTGAACGTTACGCGCTATCCGGCAAGAGTGATTACAAGTTTGACGATCGTAGTTTTGCGTTTGGTCTCCTGGGTTACGAGAATGATCGCTTTGCCGGTTTTGATTCCCGTGTCAGTGAGGTACTGGGT
>JBEBGP010000087.1:0-1881 GCA_040081045.1 Candidatus Nitrotoga sp. | reverse complement strand
TTACCTGCTTCCACCACACCGCCAACTCAGCCGCATCCGGCTTTTGCTTGGTGCTGCGCAACTCAGCCAAAAATTGATTCAGTACCAGCTTTAAATCGCCCACCACGGGCACGTCCACCTTAACGCGCTTAGCGATGGAAGAAGGATCAATATCGAGATGAATAATTTTGCGCGGCACTTGGTTAAAGTGTTCGACCTTACCCACCACGCGATCATCAAACCGCGCACCGATGGCGATCAACACATCGCAATTCTGCATGGCCATACATGCTTCGTACGTGCCGTGCATACCGGGCATACCAACGAATAGCTTATCGGTCGCCGGATACGCACCCAAACCCATGAGCGTATTGGTGCAAGGAAAGCCCAGCAAGCGTACCAGCTCGGTTAATTCTGCTGAAGCACCCGATAAAATCACTCCGCCGCCGCTGTACATCATCGGGCGTTTGGCGGTCATCAAAAGCTGGATAGCTTTCCTGACCTGATTCATGTCCCCTTCGCCCGGCGGATTGTAGGAGCGAATGACGACTGGATCAGAATAGTTAAACGTGGTTTTTTGAAAGGATATATCTTTGGGAATATCGACCAACACCGGACCGGGTCGACCCGACCTGGCCAGATAAAACGCTTTTTTGATCGTCGGCGCGATGTCGCGCACGTCCTTGATTAAAAAATTGTGCTTCACGCAGGGGCGCGTAATGCCCACCGCATCCACCTCTTGAAACGCATCTTCGCCGATCATGGTGGAAGGCACTTGACCGCTGATTACCACCATCGGTATGGAATCCATATAAGCAGTGGCGATACCCGTTACCGCATTAGTAATTCCGGGACCGGAAGTGACCAGCGCTACACCCACTTTTTCTGACGAACGCGAATAACCATCCGCCGCATGTACTGCTGCCTGCTCGTGGCGCACTAAAATATGCTTGACCTTATCCTGCCGGAACAACGCATCATAAATATGCAGCGCAGCCCCGCCTGGGTAACCAAATATGTACTCAACACCTTCTTCCTGCAAGCATTGGACGGTTATTTCTGCGCCTGTCAACTCCCCTGTTAATTCCATCGCCCACTACCTGATAAGTAATAATAAAGAACCGCGCAAGATAAAGGGTTGGCGTGTTTTGGTCAAGCCCTAACCTCTTTCAACAAATATGAAAGATGGATGCGGCCTATTGCAGCGGCGTGTTGAGGGAACACAGCCGCACCCTTGGACATGTGTCGCTGATTGATCACAACCTGCGCCATGGCGAGAAGATCGAATTCACGCCCAGTGAGGCGCAGCGATACAAGGAGCGCAGCCAAGCAGAACGGACAAATGGGCGGCTAAAGGATGACTTCGGTGGCAGGCATATCCGGGTCAGGGGAAATGCGGTAAATCTGAGAGATTGCCGCAAACAGGGGAAGCGTAACTGTTCGATGCCGAAATTCGAGCATCAAATGTCATTGCGCTTCGATTCGGAAATAGTTTTGCAAGAAGCTCAGGTGTCTGTTTTTGTTAGACCACTACATTTTGAGGTGTTCACGAAACAGCCAGACAGTTTTGGCATCCGGTACTTTGGCATCCAGTTGCAAACCCAAAAAGCGCATAAAAGACAGCCGATCACGGATTTGGTATTCGATGCGGTCGTCGGAAAGGTTGTGCAGTTGCTGCAGCACCAGTATTTTTAACATGGGCACAACGTCTCTGGGCTTTGCTCCGGCGTTGTTCCTGAGAACCTTGTTGTGGACATGCTGCAAGTCCGCACGGAAAGCTTCTCAGTTAATCTTGGCATTCAATCCAACAAGTGGATCGTCCATTTCGGTGAGTTTCGCCGTGCGGGTCTCCATATCAAAAAATCCAGGCTGAAGATATGTGTTCATTGATAGTACTTAGGG
>JBEBGP010000182.1:0-1883 GCA_040081045.1 Candidatus Nitrotoga sp. | reverse complement strand
GCCTGACACGTTGGGGCCCGAGCCGAACGTCCATACCTTGTTGGCCTGCTGATGCGCCATGTTATCGTGGAAATAGGTATTGGAATTGCATTCGCCGATTGAAAACACATAGCCGACCTTCGGGAAGAACTCGTCCCAGCGCTGATGCGCGAAGACCTCGCCCGGCGGCCGACCCTCGATCGGGCCCCGGTTGGTCAGCGGGTTAGTGACATCTGGGGTTTGCATAGGGTTGACGAAATCGGTGTGCCAGGACAGGCGCTTGGCGTCCCGCTCGCCCATGGCGCTCGGAAAAACGGCGTTGCCCGTCGCTGCGTCGCGAGTGATCGGAATGGGCTTTTGCACCTCGAGCCGGTGCATGGGCTGGGAAAATTTCGTAGCACCGTTCAACGGACTGCGCGGTGTTCCGGTGGGCACAATCGCATAGGCACTGCTCGCAAAAGGGCTCAAGCCATTCTTCAAGGCAAGAGCACCGGTCGCGGTGAAAACTCCCCATTTGAAAAGATCCCGACGGGTAATCTCGCCGTGTGACAGTGCCTTTACAATCTCGGCGCGATTATCACGAGCTTTCTGCGCTTCTTTCTGACGAATCCTGGATGCATCTGAGGAAATATACATTACTGCAACCCTTCAACATGTTTCTCTTCAAATTGAAATTTCTCAGGTTCCATTCGCGTTCCGACTTGGTAATCTCTGTGGCTGCGCCGATTACTGGCAGTTGTGGATTGAAATTTGAACGGACCAAAAGCTCGAGGTCTGGCGCGTTGCTTTGGGCTGCAGCCTGCCGCAAGGCAGCCACCAGTCTTGTGCCGAGAAAACGGGAATTCGCCAGAGAAGGAGGAACGACGACCATGGCGCATGTTTGCGTCCGCTGCTCTGCGGCGGGGAGCGAGCAGTTCCACCACAGCTTGTGGACGCAGGCACATACGCAAATCTCCAATGCGCTTTGCTTTACCGAGTTAATCTTGCGGCTAAGCCAATGAAAATCGACAACAACTCGCCAAATTGTGCTAGAATGGGGCGTTCTTTAAAGGTAAATTTACATAATTAGATGTCAGGTGCTACGGCACGACGTCCAACAGTTTAAGGGGGCGATAGTCGCAAGCTCCATTGGACCAAAGACCAATGGCATTCCGACCTTGGTCCTATGCTGCTTTGGTCGCCTTTCGGTCAAACAAACATGGCGTTACCCGGAAACGGCAGCCTGTGCGGATGTCGAATTTATGCTGCGCAGCAGGCAGGTTAAAATCTCTGGTTGCCAAACGCGAATAAGGTCGCGCCAAAGTGTGACTTGGCTCTTCACTATCCAAGTCCGCGCGCGGGCCTGTAATGTGAGCGGCCGAATTCATGCATGAATCTGCCCTGCTTCGTTGTGCGGATCACGATCGACGCGTAGTTTCAGCATGTGAACCCTCAAACATTCGCCAAGCTATTTTTTCCTTTTCTACGCGGTGCTGCTGGTGGTTTGATAATGCGGATCAAGTTCGATTGCAGCAGTTCATTTAGAAGTTTTCCCAGGTCGGCTGCCAGCCGCTGCTTTGAAACATCAGGATACGTTGTCTTCAGGACGCTAAGCAAATCATGTCGCGTAATTGGCTCATCGAGCAGGAGCCAGACAATGGCAGCTGTTGCGTTGACGTGTTTTATTGTTGTGCGGGTGATTACGAACACGTCTTCTTCCACGAGGCACGTATCCAGTCCCGGTCGATGGCAGAAAATTTGGTTTTGCGGCTTTTTCATGTGAACATTTTCGTAAGAAATTGCGCTGCCTTGAGAGGATCGCTGTAACGCAGGCGATAGCGCAGGCTTTCACTGGAGAGTCGATGAAGTTGGTCGAAAATCTGCGGCATAGGCAATTTGCGTATGATGTTCTCCATGATCAGAAA
>JBEBGP010000200.1:0-1885 GCA_040081045.1 Candidatus Nitrotoga sp. | reverse complement strand
TTGATTATCGCCAGCCGCAAAGATGCATCCGGGGAAAAATCGCATGGAAAAAATGGGGCTAAAAATAATTCTCGGCAACGACTCGAATTCCTCTTGCAAGAATTAAATTTGGAAGCCTTACATGAGCGATTTATTTACTAAGGTTAACCACCCATCTGTTAATTTTATGCGAGGTATTCAATAAATCACATGTGGCAATACACTCTAAAAATTATTCTTTCAGCCGTAGTGTTAGTGGCTGTTGCCGAAATTGCCAAGCGCAGTTCTTTTTGGGGTGCGGCCTTAGCCTCTTTGCCGCTCACCTCTCTGCTGGCCTTTATTTGGCTGTATCTTGATTCGGGTGAAGTGCAAAAAGTGACTGAATTGTCCCAAGGTATTTTTTGGTTGGTATTGCCTTCGCTGGTTTTGTTTGTTGCGCTGCCCTTGCTGTTGCGTGCGGGTGTTGGATTTTGGTTAAGCTTGGGCATTGCCTGCCTGGCTACTGCGGGAGCATATTTCGGCATGATCAAGTTACTGGAAGCACTTGGTATCCGCATCTAGTAAAAGCCACTGACACCGCGCTCAAGCGTGTCAGCTATCGTAAAAGAAAGGGACTGTGCGATAAAAATGGAGCATAGAATTATATGCCTCTTAACAAAGCGCCGCATGTCTTATAGGTACGTGCTCTACGCAGGCATTAAGCAAGCGCAACGGTAGTTCATGAAGCATCCGGCGACGGTTGAAGCGATAACAGAACTCGTTCAAATACTCTTGGAGATATTTACCCGACACACCATGATATGTGCCCGGCAAGAAGGTCTTGAGATTGCCGATGGTGATATGCACCCAAGGCAACCATTCGCCCGCCTTGTCTGCGGGCGTCACGCGCGCCGCGTGGTGCTGGGTTTCTCCCAGCGACGACAGGCTGGCGGCGAAGCCGCTGGGGTGTCAATTCTACGTTCGGCTTGACGGACTGTGGATTACCTACCGTTGGTGTACTTCTTGCGGGTGTAACACACCGCATAGTTTTATGCCAACCTCGCTATAATGCGGCAGTTCATTTCAGGAATCGTCGCATGACCCCGCAACAGTTCATCTCCAAGTGGCAAGGCTGTCAACTTGCCGAACGCGCTTTCTATCAGCAGCATTTTAATGATCTGTGCGCGCTGGTCGGCCATCTCACCCCCGCTGCACAAGACACCGCTGGCGACACATTCTGTTTTGAAAAAGGCGCGACCAAGACTGGCGGTGGCAACGGCTGGGCGGACGTGTGGAAGCGCGGATTTTTCGCGGCGGAATACAAAGGCCCCAACGGCGATTTACACAAGGCTTTGGAGCAGGTGCAGCGTTACGCGCTGGCATTGGAAAACCCGCCGCCGCTGCTGGTGGCGCGTGCCGACCTGATCGAGATACACACCAACTTCACCAATACCGTTTCCGACACGCACACCATCGCGCTGGAAGAAATCGGCACGCCGGATAACCTCGCCAAGTTGCGTGTACTGTTTTTTGAGCCGGAAAAATTGCGTCCCGCGCGCACCACGCGCGCTCTCACCGAACAAGCCGCAAAACAGTTTGCCTCCCTTGCTACAGCCTTGCGCGACCGGGGACATGCGCCGCAACAAGTCGCACATTTTCTCGATAAATTATTATTCAGCTTTTTCGCCGAAGATGCCGGATTGTTGCCCAAAGAGATGGTCACGCGCGTACTGGAAAACGGCGCAAAAGACCCTGCACGCATCGACCGCCAGCTCAAGCAACTATTCGCCTCGATGAGCAAGGGCGGAGACTTCGGCGCGGAGATTATCGACTGGTTCAACGGTGGCCTGTTCGACAGCGATGCCACGCTGCCGCTGCAAAACGCCGATATTGCCGCGTTAATTACCGTCGCGAGGCTGGATTGGAC
>JBEBGP010000272.1:0-7495 GCA_040081045.1 Candidatus Nitrotoga sp. | reverse complement strand
ACTTTAATCGGCAGATGAAACTGCTTGCAGGTGGAAAGCTCCTGAATGTTCATCTGAATACTGCCCTCGCCCGTGACGCACGCCACCGTCGCGCCGGGGTTAATCAACTGCACGCCCATCGCGGCAGGCAAGCCAAAACCCATCGTGCCCAGACCACCGGAGTTTATCCAACGGCGGGGCTTGGTAAATTTATAATATTGCGCCGCCCACATTTGATGCTGGCCGACATCCGAAGTCACAAAGGCCTCGCCACCCGTCACTTCATATAATTTTTCAATGACATATTGCGGCTTGATAATCTCGGTGGAGTTATTGTATTTAAGACTACCCCCCTTAAAGCGCCAATCATTTATCTGCTTCCACCACACCGCCAACTCAGCGGCATTCGGCCTTTGCTTCGTGCCGCGCAACTCGGCCAGAAATTGATTCAACACCAGCTTTAAATCGCCCACCACCGGCACATCCACCTTGACGCGCTTGGCGATGGAAGAGGGATCAATATCGAGGTGAATAATTTTACGCGGCACCTGGTTAAAGTGTTCAACCCTACCCACCACGCGATCATCAAATCGCGCGCCGATGGCGATCAACACATCGCAGCTCTGCATGGCCATACAGGCTTCATACGTGCCGTGCATACCAGGCATACCAACGAACAGCTTATCGGTCGCCGGATACGCGCCCAAACCCATGAGCGTATTGGTGCAAGGAAAACCCAATAAGCGTACCAGCTCGGTCAATTCTGCTGAAGCACCCGACAAAATCACCCCGCCGCCGCTGTACATCATTGGACGCTTGGCGGTCATCAGAAGCTGGATAGCTTTTCTGATCTGATTCATATCCCCTTGGCCAGGCGGGTTGTAGGAGCGAATAACGACCGGAGCAGAATAATCAAACGTGGTTTTTTGAAAAGATATATCTTTGGGAATATCAACCAACACTGGACCGGGTCGACCCGACTTGGCCAGATAAAACGCTTTTTTGATCGTCGGCGCGATATCGCGCACATCCTTGATTAAAAAATTGTGCTTCACACAGGGACGCGTAATACCCACCGCATCGACCTCTTGAAAAGCATCTTCACCGATCATGGTGGAAGGCACTTGGCCGCTGATCACCACCATCGGTATGGAATCCATATAAGCAGTGGCGATACCCGTTACCGCATTGGTAATCCCCGGGCCGGAAGTAACCAGCGCCACACCCACTTTTTCTGACGAACGCGAATAACCATCCGCCGCATGTACCGCTGCCTGCTCGTGGCGCACTAAAATGTGCTTGACCTTGTCCTGCCGGAACAACGCATCATAAATATGCAGCGCAGCCCCGCCCGGGTAGCCAAATATGTACTCAACCCCCTCTTCCTGCAAACATTGGATGGTTATTTCCGCACCTGTCAACTCCCCTGTTAATTCCATCGCCCACTACCTGATAAATAATAATTAAAGAACCGCTCAAGATAAAGGGTTGGCGTATTTTGGTCAAGTCCCGACCATCTTCAAATATAAAATTTAAGTCCGGCGCATAAAATTTCAAGCGGTCTTGTTGCCTGGAATTTTAAGGATGAACACAGGCAGCGTAATGGCCTGATGAAACCCTGCCGGTGTCGGGATTGCCAGAAGTGGTGCGGTAGTATGGGACGTAAATAAAAAAGCCGGGATTGCAGTAATTCCGGCTTTTTTATTGCGGCACAGTTTTGGCAAAAATCCAAACAATTATTAGGACATCCAATTCAAATTATGGACTGCCCATATTCTATTCACGCTCAAAAATAAAAATTAGCACTCAAAGCTGCTGCGCCAGAGCCAAAGTTTGTATCCTTTGTCGTTGGGACAAACGGAGTTAGACTGTCGATCTCAGTCGACCGGTAACCAAAATCCACTCGCCCTTCAATACTGAATTGCTTACCCACAAAATACTCTGCCCCTGCTTCCGCTGCAATAAATAAGTCGGTGAAAGTTGAATCACGGGTGGTGGTATATTGAAAGCGACCGCCTACAAATGGGGCAAAATCGGATGTTTTCAGGTACTTCCTCATCCCCACCAGAAAGCCAATATCAGTACCTTTATTGGGGGCGGTGCCACCTGCAATACCCAGGCCGAATCCACCCAGTATCGCCGTATCTTTCTCAATAAAATATTTGCCGCTGATTAGTAAATCATCCCGGGTTGTTGTTACATTCAACCCCATCGCACCAACATGCAGACTGTTCTCGGCCCAAGCACTTCCTGCGGACATTGTTAAAACCATTACTGCACCCACTAATGTAAATTTTTTCATCTTTTAATCCCCTATAAATTAACAAACAGCCCCCAATTACATCCAAAGCTAACAAACCAACTGCGCACAAATAACTGCAATTTCCCCGTGCTTAAACTGTGCCGACTATTTTACAGCACTGCTCAGGGTAATGCGCAAAAAATCAAGATAAGTAACCAGTCGCTACGCTCTCCCGAAAATGCAATCAACTCGCCATTGCTACCATCGCGATGTTGCACATGACTGGCATGGTCACGACGCAATAGATATTTTTTCCTATGCCCCTCCTCAAACATTATAAAAATATGACATCACAATTTGACGGAATGCAGTCGTTGCGTAACGCCACGCTAACGCCTTTCTGTCGACCAGAGCATATATGTCGCCAGTATCAGAAACAGCATGGGCATGGCGATCGCGCTGAAAATGGCAGGCCACTCATTGATCGCACCGAGGTTGGCAAATAGTTGGCTGGCGAAATGGAAGGTAAGACCGAGCACAATGCCGAAAAATATCTTTGCGCTGATTCCGCCCTCGCGTTGCCGATAGGCAGCAAAAGGGAGTGCCAGTAGTATCATGACCAATACTGCAAATGGGTAGAGTAATTTATTCCACATGGCGATTTCGTAGCGCACGGTTTTTTGTTGGTTGTCGCGCAGGTGTTGGGTGTACAGGTATAGATTCCATGCCGACATTTGGTTGGGTCCGACCAGCAGCACGCGCAATATATCCAGATTGAGTGCTGAGCGCCATTCCATGCTGGGCAGGGTGTTAACTGTTACGCCTTGCGGGCTGAAACGGGTTTGCGTGGCTTCATTTAATTGCCACAGGCCATCCTGCACAAAGCTGGCACGCTTGGCGGCTGTGATGGATTGCAAATGGTAATCCTTGTCAAACTCGTAGATGCTGATGTTAAGCAAGGTGGTATCGGACAGAACATTTTTGACATTGACAAAGTTGTACTCATCTTTTGCCCAGATGCCTGAACGAAACTCCCGGAGTTTAATTTCTTCACTGAGTGCTGCAAGACGAACGGTTTGCGCGAGCCGCTCGGTAGTGGGTGCCAAAAATTCTCCGCTTAAATAACTGAGCATGAGTATGGGCAGGCTGATTTTGAACAGTGCCAGTATCATTTGCTTGAGTGATACACCGGAACAACGGTAAATCGTAAGCTGTGAACTGGCGGCCATTTGCGCCAGGGCGAAGATAGTGCCAATTAGGATTGCAACAGGGAATAAATCATATAACCGGGTGGGGACGGTCAGCAACACATAGAGCAAAACCTTGCCCACATGGTAGTTGCCGCGCCCGAGGTCATCCAACTCGCCGAGCAAATCAAAGAAGGCGAACAGCATCAACAACGCAAAAAATACCAACGCTATGCTGGCATAAATTTCTCGTGCCAAATATCGGGTAAGTAATTTCATGACTTTAACTTTTGCGCAACAAGCGCCTCCAGGAAAACACCGACAAGCGTTTATAAAAAAACAGTGCCGTTACCACCAACATCAGCAAGTGTGCGCCAAAAAACCCGATGTTGGCTTTACCTTGCACTTCCAGCGCATTGGAGATACTGATCAGGTTGTTGTAAATCATGTAAATAATCACTGCCATAATAATATTCAGCGAACGCCCCACTCGCGGATTAACAAAGCTCAAAGGAATGGCCAGTAAAGCCAGGATCAGTGTGCCGATCGGCATGCTCAAACGCCGCTCAAATTCAGCCCAGTTGGCAATGCTGCGGTCTTCCAGCAATTGCAGAGTGGACAGTGATTTTCGCGAAACAGGGCGCTGTCTGGCTGCAGCATCTTCTATGCGTATGGCATAACGCTCGAATTCAATAATTTTAAAATCCTGCTTGCCCGGTACACCATCGTAACGCTTGCCGTTAAGCAACACCAAAAATTGATCGCCATTCGGCATGGTTTCCTGCAAGCCCTCGTTTGCCACGATGACCCAGAATTTTCCATGCTGTACGGATTGCACAAAAATATTACCGACTCGCCCTTGTCCCGGATCGGCATTGTCTATAAAAAATATGCGGTCTGCTTGTTTGGATTCCCGAAAGGTGCCCGGCATGACAGTGGATACATCGTTGCGACTATCCAGCTCTTGCTTGATTCTGGCTTCCTGCGTTAACGCCCAGGGAGATAGCACCAGGCTTAATAATGCAATCAGCAGTGCAACTGGCACCGCATAACTCAATACGGGCAACACCCAACGCGCCAATCCCACACCCGAGCAAAACCACACCACCATTTCACTGTCCCGATAACTGCGGCTCAAGGTGAGCAGGATCGACAAAAATAAACTGACCGAAAGCATGATAGGCAAAGCATTTATAATCCCTGTCCCCAACAATGACGGCACGCCCTCCACCAGCAGCACACCACTGACAGATTGGCTGAGCAGGCGAACCAATTGGGTGAATACAACTATTCCGAGTAGAATAGCGAACACAAAAATACCCGTCGTAGCGAATTCCCGCACTAAAGCGCGATGGAATATTCCGCTGATCGACGCCCTCCTTTCAGATATTTTTGGCGCCGAGAGTTTCAACTCCGGTGCTGGTGAATTCAATTGGGGGGATTGAAATTGATCCGACATAGACATAGTTTAAAACCAGCAATACATTTAAGGAGAGTTACGTGGAATCGAGGTTGGAATTTAGCATAAAACAAGGCGCACCGGATAAACAGCGCTGCGCGTGCGTGGTGGTGGGTGTACATGAGGGCGGCAAACTTTCGGGTGCTGCCAAAATTTTAGATATCGCCTCCAAACATACTCTAAGTGATCTCATCGCGCGCGGTGACATGAACGGGAAAATTGCCAGCACACTCATGTTGCACAATGTGCCGAATACCGCATGTGAGCGGGTGTTGCTGGTGGGCTTGGGCAAGTTGAATGATCTGGATACCAATAATTCAACTAACAGCGCCAACCTGAAAATATTGCGCTCGGCTTTCGCGGCTTTAAACGCCACGCCCGCAAAGGATGCAATGCTGTATTTGATTGATGAAGCTGCCGGCAAAGATGCTGCGTGGGTCATCAGGCAAGCCGTGCTAACAGCATCTGAACAGGCTTTTCGCGCCGACAGACTAAAGAGCAAACCCGGCAAAGCGGCGATACTCAAGCGCATCACTTTTGGCACCCTGACCGCCCCATCTGCAACCTTAAAAATCACCCTCGACCAGGCTGCCGCAATCGCGCATGGCGTGGCACTCGCCAAAACTTTGGGCAATCTGCCGAGCAATATCTGCACCCCGGCTTATCTCGCCGCGCAAGCCCGTGAATTAGCCAAGACACACAAAACCATCAAGACCACCGTGCTGGAAGAAAAAGACATGCAGAAGCTGGGCATGGGCTCGTTGCTTGCCGTGGCGCGCGGCAGTACAGAGCCGGCCAAGCTCATCACACTGGAATATCACGGTACCGACAAAAAACAGAAACCCATCGTGCTGGTTGGCAAGGGCATCACCTTCGATACGGGTGGCATCTCGCTCAAACCGGGGGCTGACATGGATGAAATGAAATACGACATGTGCGGTGCGGCCAGTGTGCTGGGCACGATACAGGCTATTGCCGAAATGGGTCTGAAGCTCAACGTGGTCGGCGTGATCCCGAGTTGCGACAACATGCCCAGCGGTAGTGCCACCAAACCCGGTGACATCGTCACCAGCATGGCCGGGCTGACGATTGAGATACTGAATACCGACGCTGAAGGCCGTTTGATTTTGTGCGATGCACTCACTTACTCGAAGAAATTTAGTCCCGACACCGTAATCGACATCGCCACGCTCACAGGTGCCTGTGTCATCGCGCTCGGGCATGTCGCCAGCGGCTTGTTCAGCAACGAAGATAAGCTGGCTAAAGACCTGCTGATGGCCGGTGAACAGGCACATGACCGCGCCTGGCAACTGCCATTATGGGATGATTACCAACCGTTGCTGGACAGCAATTTTGCCGATATACAAAACATCGGTGGACGCGCCGGTGGTACGATTACTGCCGCGTGTTTTCTGTCGCGTTTCACCAGGGAGTATCGCTGGGCACATCTGGACATCGCGGGCACGGCGTGGAAATCAGGCAAGGAAAAAGGCGCAACCGGAAGACCCGTGCCATTGCTGACGCAGTACTTAATTAACCGTGCCGGCAACAGGCAAACAGGAATCAATAAATAAATTTCAGCCACAATCTGACCATGACCAAAGTGGATTTTTATACCGGCGTAGAAGACAAATTGAGAACAGCTTGCAAACTCAGTCACAAGGCTGTTGAAAGTGGAATGCGGGTACAGTTATATAGCCCGGACGAAGCGACCACGCAGACCCTGGATGCGTTGCTATGGAGTTATCCAACCACCGCATTTTTGCCGCATTGCCGCAATGATGAAGAAGGTGCCGGTGACATACCGGTGGTGCTGGCACATGCTCCAAAAAATTCTACGGCCAGCATAAATTCTGTACCCGATGAGAATTTTGTACACAGCAAAAATTTCCCGCACAACGAAGTTTTAATCAGCTTGCACAGCACTTGCCTGCCGTTCTTTAGCCGCTTTGAACGCGTGATTGAAATTGTCGGCCTGGATGCAACAGACATCCATACCGGACGCGAGCGTTTCAGCTTTTATCGTGACCGTGGCTATGAAATGCGCCATTTTGATTTGCGCTCCCAGCTTGCCCAAAAAAGGGCTATCCACCCTAAAGTTGTCCAAATGTATTTGAACCAAAAAAAATAGAAGCGCGCTGGTATCCGCTGTGGGAAAACGCCGGCAACTTTAAGGCGGGAACAAGCACCAGCAAGCAGGAAAATTTCTGCATTTTATTGCCGCCGCCCAACGTCACCGGCACCCTGCACATGGGGCATGGTTTCAACCAGACCCTGATGGATACGCTCACCCGCTACCACCGCATGAAGGGCGACAACACGCTGTGGCAACCTGGCACCGATCACGCCGGCATTGCCACGCAGATCGTGGTAGAACGGCAACTGGAGGCACAAGGTATTTCACGTAAAACAATAGGCCGTGAAAAATTTTTGGAAAAAGTGTGGGAGTGGAAAAAATATTCCGGTGACACCATCACCCAGCAAATGCGTCGCCTCGGCACTTCACCCGATTGGTCACGCGAACGCTTTACCATGGACGAAGATCTATCCAAAACCGTCACCGAAACCTTTGTGCGCCTGTACAACGAAGGGCTGATTTATCGCGGCAAACGGCTGGTGAATTGGGAT
>JBEBGP010000180.1:0-1887 GCA_040081045.1 Candidatus Nitrotoga sp. | reverse complement strand
CCGCTCCAGTGTTTGAAATATTGCATCTTCTTTATCCATAAAACTCGGACTGGATTGCCCAACAAAAGTTCAATCTTCATCGTGCCGAGTCTATAATGCAACTATATGGAGAATGGATTAGTGACAGTGAGCTTGCCATCGATCACCTGGTCGTGCTGCAAGTCTTCTGTATAGAGGGTGTCACACCCGGCTTCAAGTGCAGTAGCGACGATCAGGCTGTCAAACCAAGAAAATTTATAGCGGCCGGCGATGTCGAGAGAGCGTTGCATGGTTGCCGGAGTAACAATCTCAACCCGGCACGTTGCTTCGAGCATCGCGAGCAGCTTGCTGATTTCCGATAACGGCATTGCCAGTTTTTTCAGCGCCACATTCGCCGTTTCGGAAAGAACTTGGATAGAGATGGTGGAGTGATGCGCAAACAGCGGGGCGGCCAATGCAGCCTTCGACGAATTGGGCCCAAGTGAGTAAATGACGATGTTCGTGTCGATAAACACCTTAGCGGGCATTGGCTTCGTCCCGGTCAAACTTGTAGCCGCTTGTGTCTACTTTGAAGCTGCGGAAAAACGCCGCAATTTCATCAGTAGTTCTGGGTGTCGAAGTATCCTCTGCGCGGCTTTGCCTAGACTTGAGGAACTCGATGAAATCGAGTACCTCTACCTGCTTCTCCAGGGGAAGCGAATCGGCTTCCCTTGCAATGATGTCAGCGTATTGCATGTAATTTCTCCTTCAATTTTATACGGGCATTATAGGCTGTCGATGGATTGCTGCAACCAAGGAGGCCATCGGTAACTAACCGACCTTTCGCTGCAACGAGACTCCCGCAGGAATAGCCGCCTCTTTCACTGAAACGGTGTAATCGCTGAAGCCTCGCGCAGGTTCATCAGAGTTTTTCTTCGCCTGAATCAACTCGAACAACTTGTGCGCTGAGGCATTGCCCAGTTCGCTGTCATGCTTGAAGACGTACAGCCCGCGCGTGGTCATTTCGCCTCTAGCAGCGGAGCGGTCGTGCTCGAACATTTGCGCCAGTGCCTGCCAGAGCAATTCCAGATCGTTCTCGTCGAAGCCAGTTTGCTTGGCGAGGAAGGAAGATACGAAACCATGTGCGGCATACAAGCCGTAAGGCACGGTAAACTTTCGCCCCATCGTGCGGTTGTCGCCGGATTGTTTTTCTGCTTCAGCTTCGGTGGCAACTGCCATGCGGGTGATGGAATGCTCAAGTGCAACGATGGGATCAACAGAACGGGCGAAGGTGAGTTGGATCGGGCCGCGCACTTGGCCGCAATTGATACCAGTGGACATGACCGCACCAAATGCACGCACGTCATAGAAATTGCGGCACATCCATTGCCTTGCTTCATCAACTGCGTCACCGCCCTTGCGTTTCTTGTCATCACCTTCGAGCAATTCGGGCTTGCCGATGCCAACATAAGCGCGCTTGTGCTGGTTATTGAGAACGGCTTTTTCTTTGACGTAAATTTCAAACGGTGGTTGTTCACCTTTCACCAGTCCGACAAAGTTTCGCACCTTGCGTTTGATGCATACGTCAGTTACCAAGCCGCGCCCAGTTTCCGCATCCACGCGGGGTAGGTTGCCCGCATCGGGGTCGCCGTTGGGGTTGCCGTCTTTTACGTCGAACAGCAGAACGAAGTCGTAACGATTAGTCAGTGCCATGATATTTATTCTCCCTTAGTGGTGGATGTGGATTCGGATTTGGTGAAAAAGGCTTGCCGCTGGTGGTAATAGCCGATAGCGAAACGCCCTTGATCGGCGAGGCTCAGATGTGCCGGAAAATCGTTGATGTCGGACATGATCTGGCCGATGAGTTTTTCGAAATAGCGTTTTCGCCCCTCTTCCATTTTCGATAAGTGATGATTTTTCAACTTCATC
>JBEBGP010000126.1:0-1887 GCA_040081045.1 Candidatus Nitrotoga sp. | reverse complement strand
ATTGGAGAAATCACCTGAGCGCGTCAAGAAATATTTCCAGGATTCTCGCGTAAAATATGCGGCGTGAAAACTTCAAACTTCAACTGGCCGGATCAATAAGCAGTCATTGAGTAATACAGAAGAAGACAAAATTGCTAAGCAGATACACCAAAAACATCCAGGGGTTGTTTTTAGAAGTGTTACTTATGAAATGATCTGTAAGGCAATCGAGGGACTTTTCAAAGAGTATGAGTATGAGATGTACTCTCTCGTAGTTGACTATATTGAATACTGTAACGATGCCAATCTTTTTGACCAGTCCAGATTTCTCATGCGAATTGTGCCTTGTGGCGACAGCATAGAAATTAATAAGAAGTATGGTTTGTACTTTAATCCATCAGATCGGGGTTACACGAAGCACTCTTATGTGGGTATTTACGCTAACAAGTCTGTGCAGTTGATTTGGGCGATTGATAGCGTTTTTGATATTGATTACAACGGAACTGTGCTTAAGAAGACGCTCGTTCAGGGGCGTGATACTAACGAGTACGACCAAAGACTCATTGGCATCATTGCTGATGCAAAAAAATCGTGTGGATACCAGATTGAGGCTGGGCATCGTTTCTTCTGTGGTTCTCCGATAGAAACTGATTATAAAAAGTCTACTCCAGGCGGAATTCAGGGGGCGCGTTTCGTCAACCTTCGTGATGTGGTTGGTGACTTTGTTGATGTTGCTGATGTCGCAGAGAAGCTACGCGAGAAACAGTGGAAATAGTTGTTTAAGGAAACGCAATGAAATACATCTCCACCCGCGGCAAAGCGCCCGCGAAGAATTTCACCGAGATCCTGCTGGGAGGCCTGGCGCCGGATGGCGGGCTGTACCTGCCGGAGCACTATCCGCAGGTGACGCGCACCGAGCTGGATGGGTGGCGCAAGCTATCTTACGCCGATCTCGCTTTTGCAGTGTTGTCCAAGTTTGCTACCGATATTCCGGCGAATGATTTACGTGCCATCATCAATAAAACCTATACCGTTGCGGTGTACAGCAACGGTCGCACCGATGCCGATTTCACACAGATCACGCCGTTACGCACCTTGGAAAAAGGCGTACACATACTTGAACTCTCCAACGGGCCGACGCTGGCGTTCAAGGATATGGCGATGCAGTTGTTGGGCAATCTATTCGAGTACGCGCTGGACAAGCAGCATGATGAATTAAACATTTTGGGTGCTACTTCCGGCGATACTGGCTCCGCCGCCGAATATGCGATGCGCGGCAAGCGTGGTATTCGCGTGTTTATGCTGTCGCCGAACGGCAAAATGTCAGCCTTCCAGCGCGCGCAAATGTATTCCTTGCAGGAAAAAAATATTTTCAATATCGCCATTAACGGCATGTTTGATGATGCGCAAGACATGGTGAAAGCCGTGTCCAACGACCATGCCTTCAAGGCCAAATACAAAATAGGTACGGTTAATTCGATCAACTGGGCGCGCGTGTCGGCGCAGATTGTGTATTATTTCAAAGGCTATTTCGCGGTGACTCAATCGAACGACGAGCAGGTCGCGTTCTCTGTGCCCTCCGGAAATTTCGGCAATATCTGCGCCGGGCATATTGCGCGCATGATGGATCTGCCGATAGCACAGTTGATTTTGGCGACGAATGAAAATGATGTGCTGGACGAGTTCTTCCGCACTGGCGTGTATCGCCCGCGCGGCACAGGCCACACTTATGCAACCAGCAGCCCGTCGATGGATATTTCCAAGGCATCTAATTTTGAACGCTTCATGTTTGATCTGCTGAAGCGTGATGCTGGCAAGGTGCGCGAATTTTGGAATCAGGTCGAGGCCGGTGGTGCATTCAATATTCTGAATTCTGCAATTTGGCGCGATTTGCCGCAGTTCGGTTTT
>JBEBGP010000065.1:0-7534 GCA_040081045.1 Candidatus Nitrotoga sp. | reverse complement strand
GGGCGGCCTGCATTGTCGCAAGTCTAGCCAAGGGAACGACCCTTGGCGTCACCTTGGCTCCGTGCATTCCATCCCGCAAAGCCGATGTCCCGCCAAAATTTTGTTGAATATAGGGGGTTGCAACCAAATTGCGCGCTCGCTGTGTTGCACCCCTCGCCAGGGAGAATGACCGAGGATTAAATCAGTGCTTCCTTAACTTTTCTTCCGGGGAACTTACAGAGTGGTGATTTTACTAACCGCGGAGTTGTATATAGAATGCGCGCCTAAATTTTAACCACATTTGGTAACTAAAAATAAATGCAAACCCTTTATTTGAATAGCATCAGCAAGCTCTTTATTACCGCAGTCTTGGGTATGGCTTTATTAAGTGGATGTGGCGGGGGAGGCAGCTCGACCACACCCCCTTCAGCCGATCAGGTAGCGTATAACGCGGCATTGGCAAATTACAACGCGGCAGGGGCGGCGCCGGATCCTGTGGCAGCTTATAACGCTGCGATAGCAGAATTTACTACATTTAAGAACGCCTACCCACTCAGCACGCGCGTGGACGATGCGGGTTTTTACATTGCCCGCGCTACACATGAGCTGGCACTGATTGATTTGGCACAGCCTACCCCAGCAGGCTCACCCACACTTGCGCAAGCGCGCATCATCTACGCCGAGCTGATCAATACCACCAGCAATAGAGCCGACGATGCACAATACCAAATCGGCAGAACCTATTATGATGTGGCGAATTATTCTCAGGCGCTGATAGAGTTCGAACGTGTATTTGATACTAATAAATACCCTGCACCCTCGGCGGGCGACGATGCCCGGTATTATATCGGGCGAACAAAGCATGAACAGGCCGTTCTTGCCGAGGCCGTAACATCTGGTACAGGTGCTGCCCTCTTTACTGCCGCACGCACCGAATATAACCAGGTATTAACAACGTACTGCCCGCTCAGTATTCGTTGCGACGATGCACAATATCAAATCGGCAGAACCTATTTCGATGTCGCTGCGCCTATTACTACAGATTATTCAACTGCCCTCGGACATTTTCAAGCTGTCATTGATACCTACGGAACAACTGCCTCTGTTGCGGACGATGCGAGATATTATCTTGGCCGCAGTAAGCATGAAATAGCTTTGTTACCCGCTATTCCCCCCGCAGTACCTGCCTACACACTGAATGATGCACGCGCCGAATATACTTTGGTATTGTCCAATTACTGTACAGCTGGCGTACCGCTCAGCACTCGCTGCGACGATGCTCGATACCAAGTCGGCAGAACCTATTTCGATGATCCTACTCCCACAGTACCTAATTACCAATTAGCGATTAATGAATTTCAAAATGTTTTGGATAGCTATTGCGCAACTGTCATCGCTTCTGCTTGTGATAATGCGCAATACTTCAAGGCTCGGTCGATACATGAGAGGGCACTGCTTACAACTCCGACTATCGACGCGGCTGGACTGGAGTCTGCACGCACTGAATATGGTGTGGTATTAGCGAGTTATCTTCTCAGCTCACGGCGTGATGATGCCCAATATCAAATTGGCAAAACGTATTTTGATGTAGGTAATGATGCTCAAGCGATTACTGAGTTTAACAAAGTATTGGATATTGTCCTGTTCACTGCACCTTCAGTTGGTGACGATGCTCAATACTACAAAGCTCGCGCCATGCATAATCTAGCTAATTCTATTGTTCTATATGACAATGCACGCATTGAATATGCAAAGGTAAATGTAACCGCTTACCCGCTTAGCGACAGGATTGACGATGCAGAGTTTTATTCTGCATTGACCTATCATGATTCGACGCAGTGTGCTTTTGAAAAAACAGCAATGCAGGCATTTGTGACGAAGTATTTCACCTCTACCGTTCCTGGCACAGTTATTTTTGTCGCAGATGCCAACGTGCATATTACTGATCTTAATATAAGTCCAAGCTCAAATAGTCAGAGGCATAAAGCCTGCATTCCTTAAAATTTTTTTGAGACAACATTGAGACAACATAAAGGCGAAGCGCTCCGGTGCTTCGCCTTTATGCATTCCACTGCAACATTTTCTTAGCCCCGTCCTTCCCCATGCCATAAAATTCCCATGCTATCTGCCACAGTGTAAAATCTGAGCGATAGAAATTCAAATGGAGTAATGATGTCGAATATAGTGGTCGCGGCTTTATATAAATTTGCCGAACTTGCGGATTACCGCGAGATGCAGCCGCGTTTGCAGGATTTTTGTGTGGCTCAAAAAATTAACGGTACGATTTTACTGGCTGCTGAAGGGGTAAACGGCACGGTGGCGGGTTCGCGTGCCGGGATTGAAGCACTGCTGGCTTTCTTGCGGGCCGATGCACGGTTGGCGGATCTGGAGCACAAGGAATCCTTCGCCGATACGCCGCCTTTTGATCGTATGAAAGTGCGTTTGAAAAAAGAAATTGTTACGCTGGGTGTGGCGGGTATTGATCCCAATAAAAAGGTCGGTACTTACGTCGCGCCGGAGGACTGGAACGCGCTGATCGCCGATCCCGATGTGGTATTGATCGATACCCGCAATGCTTATGAATATGACATCGGCACGTTTCAGGGCGCGCTTAATCCGCACACGACCACATTCCGCCAGTTTCCCGCTTATGTCAAAAATAATCTTGACCCCGTAAAGCATAAAAAAGTCGCGATGTTTTGCACCGGCGGCATACGCTGCGAAAAAGCCAGCTCGTATATGCTGGAGCAGGGTTTCGGGGAGGTGTATCACTTGCAGGGCGGCATTTTGAAATATCTGGAAACCGTGCCTGCCGGGCAGAGCAAGTGGCTGGGCGAGTGTTTCGTGTTCGATCAGCGCATTGCGGTGGGGCAGGGGCTGGAGTTGGGCACGCACGAGCAGTGTTATGCTTGCCGCCACCCGGTGTCGCGGGAGGATAAAGCCTTGCCGACTTATCAGGATGGATTGTCCTGCCGCTATTGTTTTGATTCGTTGCCGGAGAAAACCCGCGCGCGCGTGGCCGAAAGACAGCGGCAGGTAGCACTGGCAAAGCAGCGCGGGGAGGAGCATATTGGCGTGCCGCTTGAGCAGCAGAAGCTACGCAGCCAGCGCGGGGTAGGTTAGGTTTGTAAACGGGTTGTACCAACGCATGTCCTTTAATAATGGCAACAGCAAAAACAATTTATTCCTGCACTGAGTGCGGTGGGCAGGTGGTCAAGTGGCAGGGGCAGTGCCCGCATTGTCAAGCGTGGAATACGCTGGTAGAAAGCGTGGCGGAAGCGGCGGGCAAGCATCGCTATAGCGCGCTGACCGCAACCAGTAAGGTGCAGACGCTGGCTGAGGTGGATGCGATTGATATTCCGCGCATACCTACCGGCATTGTTGAATTTGACCGGGTGCTAGGTGGCGGTCTGGTGAGCGGTGGCGTGGTGCTGATAGGCGGCGATCCCGGCATTGGCAAATCCACCCTGTTGCTGCAGGCATTGGCACACCTCGCCACGCATAAAAAAGTGTTGTATGTGAGCGGTGAAGAATCGGTGCAGCAAATCGCATTGCGCGCCAAACGATTGGCACTGGACGTTGCCAGCCTTGCCACACATTCCTTGCATCTCCTCGCTGAAATACAATTGGATAAAATTCAAGCGGTCATTGCGCAGGAAAAGCCTGCGGTGGTAGTGATCGATTCCATACAAACCGTGTATTCCGAGCAGTTGACTTCCGCTCCCGGCTCGGTAGCGCAGGTGCGCGAATGCGCGGCACAATTGACTAGGCTGGCGAAAAGTACCGCTACCACCATGATTCTGGTCGGGCATGTTACCAAAGAAGGCACGCTGGCCGGGCCGCGTGTGCTGGAGCATATCGTGGACACGGTGCTGTATTTTGAAGGCGACACGCATTCCAGTTTTCGCATGATCCGCGCGTTCAAAAATCGTTTCGGTGCAGTGAATGAATTGGGCGTGTTCGCCATGACCGAAAAAGGCTTGCGCGAAGTGAGCAATCCATCCGCGCTGTTTTTATCGCAACACGGTGCGCAAGTGGCCGGCTCGTGTGTGATGGTCACGCAGGAAGGCACACGTCCTTTGCTGGTGGAGATTCAAGCACTGCTGGATGAGTCGCATTCGCCCATGCCGCGCAGGCTGACTTTGGGATTGGAGCAAAATCGTTTGGCCATGTTGTTGGCCGTGCTGCACCGCCATGCGGGTATCGCCTGCTTCGATCAGGACGTGTTTATTAATGCCGTGGGCGGCGTGAAAATTACCGAACCAGGCGCGGATTTGCCGGTGTTGTTGGCGATTGTGTCATCGTTGCGCAACAAGCCATTGCCGGAAAAAATGATCGTGTTTGGCGAAGTCGGACTGGCCGGGGAAGTGCGTCCGGTGCAGCGCGGCCAGGAGAGATGGCGTGAAGCCGCCAAGCTGGGATTCACGCTGGCGATTATTCCCAAAGCGAACAAGTCCAGGCAAAAAATTGCGGGCATGGAGGTGATCGCGGTGGAGCGGGTGGAAGAAGCAGTGGACAAGATTCGTTAGTTAGGGCGGAAATATGCGGGACAATTCAGGCGCTAATTTGGCCTTGGAATGGTGCATCGGGTAGATATATTAAACGGGCTGGTTCATACTTCGTATCATTAAATTTTGCTGTGCATTATATTTATCGGTACGGCAATTTTTTCACGGGCAATCAAACTCAGCGTACACCCTACTTATAAGGAGCAACGACTTGACCATGATCTTTATTCTCCTGGCAGTGTTGGTGACAGTCATATTGCTGGCATTTTTTCGGGCATCGGCCTGGGGATGGCTGCTGGCGCTCATCGTATTCGTTCCGCTTGCCGCGATTGAATACAGGCTGTCAGACGAATTATTTACGGTAATACTGCCGCTGCTGATTTTAGTGATAGCTGTGCTGGGTATTCCAGTGATGCGGCGCATGCTGGTGAGCCGTTTTATACTGAACGCTTTTCGCAAAATCATGCCGCAGGTCTCACAAACCGAGCAAGAGGCGCTGGATGCAGGCACGGTGTGGTGGGATGGCGAGCTATTCAGCGGTCAGCCCGATTGGGCGAAGTTGTTGGCGTATCCAAAATCCACACTGAGTCTGGCAGAACAATCTTTTCTGGATAATGAAGTAGAAACATTGTGTGCAATGCTGGACGATTGGGACATTACCCACGTGCGGCAGGATTTGTCACCCGAGGCGTGGCAATATATCAAGGACAAAGGTTTTTTCGGCATGATTATCCCGAAAGAGTACGATGGCCTGGGATTTTCCGCGCTGGCGCATTCTTCGGTGGTGGCCAAACTGGCCTCGCGCAGCGTGACCGCAGCGGTGACGGTGATGGTGCCAAACTCTCTGGGCCCGGCTGAATTGTTGCTGCACTACGGCACGCCCGAGCAGAAAGATAAATATCTGCGCGGCCTGGCACGCGGCAAGGAAGTGCCGTGCTTTGCCTTGACTGGCCCGTTTGCGGGATCGGATGCGGGCTCTATTCCAGACTATGGCATTGTTGGCTATGGCGATTTTAACGGTCAGAAAAATGTGCTGGGTGTACGCATCACTTGGGAGAAACGTTACATTACGCTTGCCCCTGTGGCGACGCTGCTGGGCTTGGCTTTTAAATTGTATGATCCCGAGCATCTGCTTGGCAGCGAATCAGAGCGCGGCATCACGCTGGCCTTGATTCCGACTGATACGCCCGGTGTGCAGGTGGGGCGCAGACATTTCCCGCTTAACTCTGCCTTCCAAAACGGCCCGACGCAGGGCAATGCAGTATTCATCCCGCTGGAATACATTATTGGTGGCACGGCGTATATTGGACAGGGATGGCGCATGCTGATGGAATGTCTGGCGGCAGGGCGCTCCATTTCATTGCCTGCCAGCGCGACTGGCGGGGTGAAGCTGGCGGTGCGTACCAGTGGGGCTTACAGCCGCGTGCGTAAACAATTTAAATTGCCAATCGGAAAATTTGAAGGCGTGGAAGAAGCGCTGGCGCGTATCGGCGGCAATGCTTATATGATCGATGCGGCGCGTATGCTTACCTTAACCGCGTTGGATATGGGGGAGAAGCCCTCGGTGATTTCTGCCATCGTAAAATACCACTGTACCGAGCGTGCGCGTGCCGTTACCAACGACGCAATGGACGTGCACGGTGGCAAGGGTATTTGTCTGGGACCGAACAATTATCTGGGACGTGCGTATCAGCAGAATCCAATCGGCATCACGGTTGAGGGTGCGAATATTTTGACGCGCAGCATGCTGATTTTCGGGCAGGGCGCGATTCGTTCCCACCCTTATGTGTTGAAAGAAATTCATGCCGCGCATGACAGCGACAAGCAGCGCGCAATCCTGAATTTTGATGCCGCCCTGTGGGCGCATATCAGTTTTGCCCTAGGCAACATGTCGCGCGCACTGGTGTACGGGCTGACGGGCGGGCATGGCATTACTGCCCCGACTGAAGCGCCGACCCGACGCTATTACCAGCAACTGACGCGCTATGCCGCGGCATTTGCGCTGGTGGCTGATGTTGCCATGCTGGTGTTGGGAAGCACACTCAAGCGTCGCGAAAAAATTTCGGCCCGGTTGGGTGATGTGCTTAGCTTGTTGTATCTATGTTCGGCCACGTTAAAACGTTTTGAAGATGATGGCCGTCCCGAGGCGGATTTGCCATTGCTGCATTGGGCTATGCAGGATGCGCTGTACAAAATCCAGGATGCGCTGGATGGCGTGTTGAAAAATTTCCCCAGCCGCATTGCCGCATTTTGTATGCGCGTATTGATTTTTCCAATAGGTCGCTGTTTGTCACCCCCATCGGATGAGCTGGGCCACCAAGTTGCGGTACTCATTCAACATCCGGGTGCGCCGCGTGATCGTTTAACTGCGGGTATGTATGTACCCAAAAATGAAAACCAGGCCGTGGGCGCGCTGGAGGCGGCATTAACCAGTACCCTATTGTGTGAACCGATACAGGCGCGGGTGGATGTAGCCAGGCGCAAAAGCAGCAATGGCAAAGTGAAAGGACTGGATGAGATGTCGCGCATTGCCGAAGCGCTCACGGCAGAAATTATCAACGCTGAAGAAGCAAAAATGCTGGAACGTGATTACGCATTACGCCGCAAAGTGGTGATGGTAGATGATTTCTCGCGGGAGCAATTGTTAGGGAAGCACTGATTTAATCCCACATGGCCACGACATCGGCTTTGCGGGATGGAATGCACGGAGCAAGGTGACGCTAAGGGTCGTTCCCTTGGCTAGACTTGCGACAACGCAGACCGCCCGCAACGCCATGTCCCGTATGGGTTGTGACCAAATTGCGCACTCGCTGTGTTGCACCCCTCGCCAGGGAGAATGACCCCTGGCTTTCGAGATGCGCCTTGCGATCATCACAATTTGGTCTGCAACGCGGCTCATGGAGGATTAAATCAGTGCTTCCATAGCTCGAATGTCAGCGTAGTGGGATGGTGGAGTCCAAAAATATTATTTGAATAGCGATAGCTATCCGGGAAAAGGGGGGGGCTGTGGCAATAAACGCGGATTTGATTTCACCGCAGCAGGTAGT
>JBEBGP010000029.1:0-1903 GCA_040081045.1 Candidatus Nitrotoga sp. | reverse complement strand
ATCTAGTGCTGTGCTAGGCGATGCGTCGGTGCTAGAGGGTGCCAAATCACTCTGGATGCAACCCAAAGAGCAAGCAGCAAACTGTGCTAACTTGTACGATCGTATGCAAGCTGCAGGTGTGTTGAGTGAGGATGATATATTTGAGCGACTCAGGTTAGCCTTGGAAGATAGCCGCATTCCGCTGGCTAAATCTATTATCAAACGCTCAAAAACCTTTGTGCCTAGTCAGAATTTACTGATTGATAAAGCCTATAGCAGTCCTAGTGTAGTGCTGGCCAAAAATAGTATTTCATTTAAAACGCGGCTAGGGCGTGAGCTGAATTTATTTGCACTTAGCCGCCTAGCCAAAACCAACTCGCAACAAGCTTTAACTGCCTTTAATAAAGTGGCCGATTCATTTCAGCCAGAAGATAGAAGTTATTTTTATAGTAGGTTGGCTTGGTATGCTGCACAGCGGCACGAGCCTGAAGCACTACAGTGGTTTAAACGTGTGGAAAATGTTGAGCCTAAAAAAGAGACTTTAGGCAGAGAGCAACTGGCTTGGTATGCGCGTGCTGCCTTGCGTGAGAAAAATTGGGATGCTTTGTTAATAGCAACCTCTAAAATGTCACCAGACCAAGCAGCAGAAGGCGCTTGGCGCTATTGGAAAGCGCGTGCACTGAAAGCAAAAAATCAAACACTAGAAGCCAATACCTTATTCGCCAAACTCTCTACTGAGCGGCATTTTTATGGCTGGTTAGCACAGGAAGAAGTCGATGGTGCTATGTCTGCGCCGCTTTATACTTACAAGGTGAGTGACGAAGAGGTAGCGGAAATTGCCAATAATGAAGCTTTTAAACGGGTAGAAGCGCTACAAAGAGTTGATTTGCGCTGGGAAGCAAAAAGTGAATGGGCGCATGCCACTAAGGACTTTGATGATAAACAGTTTTTAGCGGCCGCAGAATTTGCACAGCGTAATAAATGGTACGATTTAGCCATTATCACCGCAGACAAAACCACCGAAACACACGATTTCGCGCTGCGTTACCCCACGCCCTATCACGATTTAATCAAAGATGCTTCTACAGAAAACGATGTGGATGAAGCTTGGGTATATGGTATTACCCGTCAAGAAAGCCGGTTTATGCATTATGCAAAATCGGGCGTAGGTGCGGCGGGTTTAATGCAACTGATGCCCGCGACTGCTAAGTGGATTGCGCGTCGTGCCGGGGTGGACGATTATCATCATGGCATGATCCACGAGCTGGATACGAACATCGCCCTGGGCACTTACTATATGGGTTACACCAAAGATTTAATGAATGGCCAAGAGGTGATGGCCACAGCCGCTTATAATGCAGGGCCTAGCCGCGCCAAAAAATGGATGGCAGAAACACCCCTGGAAGGTGCGATTTATGCGGAGACTATTCCTTATACAGAAACGCGGTTGTATGTACAAAAAGTGATGGCTAATGCGCATTTATATGCACCGCGCTTGGGTTTAAAAAGTATGCCACTTAAACAAAGGTTAGGCGTCATCCCTAGCAAATTTGGCATAATATCGGCTAATCAGGAGCCGCAACAAGAAACAGAACAGGCAAGCGAATAAGCCCTTGCTACAGAATAAAAAGTTTAACTTTAGCAATTAAGAATATGACAATAAAAAATATTACAATCTTGGGCGGCGCTGGCTTTGTCGGTAGCAGCTTAGTGACCAAGCTAGACCAAGCAGGTTATCAAATCATAGTGCTCTCTCGCAGAAGAGAGACCGCAAAACATCTCATTTTATTGCCGAATGTGCAGGTGGTCACTTGCGATATCTCAGATAATCACGCGCTAAAAGATGCCCTAAAAGGTAGTGACGCGGTAATCAATCTGGTTGGCATTTTGCATGAAGATGGCAAGAATGGTTTCGAAAATATTC
>JBEBGP010000315.1:0-1904 GCA_040081045.1 Candidatus Nitrotoga sp. | reverse complement strand
GACTACGATCAACACAATCTGCCGCAACGCCTCCTGCATGCCCATTCAAAACTGATCGACCGGTATTTGCGCCTGATTTGGAAACAGTTGGCTATGCCGTCGGATTTGGTTCTGGTAGCAGTTGGTGGCTATGGTCGTGGCGAGTTGTATCCGCGCTCGGATATTGATTTGCTGATTGTTTTGCCGCATGAACCCGATGAAGCGTTGCAGCAACATTTGCAAAAATTAATCGGAATGCTGTGGGATGCGGGGCTGGATGTGGGCCACAGTATACGCACTGTGGCGCAATGTCTGGCTGAATCAGTGGATATTACCGTGCAAACCAATCTGCTCGAAGCGCGCCGAGTGACAGGTGCGGCGAGCTTGTTTGAAGAATTGCAAGGTGCTTTAAAAAGTAATATTCAGCACCAGCAATTCTTTCTGTCCAAGCAGCAGGAACAAACTCAGCGCTATGCGCGCCTGTTGGACACCGATTACAACCTTGAGCCCAATCTGAAGGAAAGCTCGGGTGGCCTGCGGGATTTGCACACGGTGTTGTGGATTAGTCGCGCTTGCGGTTTGGGCAAGACCTGGCATGAGCTGGCCGCCGCCGCGATTATCACCCCGCTGGAAGCGCGCGCCATTAAGCGCCATGAGGCATTGCTACAAACCCTGCGTATCCGTTTGCATTATTTGGCGGGGCGGCGTGAGGATAGATTATTGTTTGAATATCAAGTTACGCTGGCCGAGCAAATGCATATTACTGCGACACATACGCGCCGTGCCAGCGAACACTTGATGCAAAAATACTATCGCACCAAACAGGCGGTACAGCAGTTAAACGTTGTGCTCATGCAGAATTTGCGCACTTTTTTATTTCCTGCCGCATCCATTATTCAACCCTTAAACCAAAGATTTTTAATTCGCGGTGATTTGCTGGAAGCGCGCGATGAAAAATTGTTTGAGCGCGAACCCTCGGCTATCCTGGAAAGTTTTTTATTGCTGGCACAGCATCCGCACTTGAGCGGATTTTCAGCGGCAACCTTGCGCGCGCTGTGGCGGGCACGGAATCACATTGATGCAAAGTTTCGGCGAGATGAACACAATCATGCGCTCTTCATGAGTTTGTTGCGTCAACCACAGGGTCTTACCCAGGCATTGCGGCGCATGAATCATAACGGAATATTGGGCAAATACATTCCCGCATTCGGGCGTATTGTCGGGCAAATGCAACATGATCTGTTTCATGTGTACCGTTGACGAACATATTTTAATGGTGATGCGTAACCTGCGGCGCTTCAATGTGCCGCAATATGCCCATGAATATCCGCTGTGCAGCAAACTGATCCGGGATTTTGCGCGCCCCGAAGTTCTCATGATCGCGGGACTGTTTCACGATATAGCCAAAGGGCGTGGTGGCGATCACTCACTGCTGGGCCGCATGGACGCAGCGCGCTTTTGCAGGCAGCACCGTTTGAGTGGTGAAGATACCGAGCTGGTGGTATGGCTGGTGGAGAAACATTTGGTCATGTCAGCTACCGCGCAGAAGAAAGATTTATCCGATCAGGATGTCATTATCGCTTACACCGCAGATTTAAAAAATGACCGTTATTTGGTTGCACAGTATTTACTCACTGTGGCCGACATACGCGGCACCAGTCCAAAAGTGTGGAACGCGTGGAAGGGTAAGTTGCTGGAAGATTTATTCTGGGCAGCGCGGCGCTATATGATGGGTGGAAAAATTGCCGATCAAGTTGGCGAAATTCGCACCCACGCATCGCAACTGCTCAACATGCTCGCGATGGCACCCGAGAGGTATGAAAAATTCTGGGCGCAATTGGATGCGGAATATTTCCTGAATCACGAGCCGCAGGAAATCGCCTGGCACACACACTTGCTTGCCTATCGAATTGACAGTAACCAGC
>JBEBGP010000190.1:0-7586 GCA_040081045.1 Candidatus Nitrotoga sp. | reverse complement strand
TTCAGTTCACGCAAGCGATCACGCAACTCGTGCCTCACCATACGCCGGTTAAAACGGGAAAACCCCTTGTGAATATTGTAGGTGGCAATATTAAGCTTGATCACACATTACCCCCGTGGAAGTCATGGTTTAAGGAACCTCTAATTAAGCATTGCCTATGCCGCGTGTGGGAAAATTGGTTTGGCTGGCGAAATTCAACATACGTGTAATGGATTTTTTTGCCTTGTGGCCAATCTCCGGATCAACAACAATTTCATTGCCCCCATTTTCCAACACTGTGGCCAGGTTTTTCAGCCCATTCATCGCCATCCACGGGCAATGATTGCAGCTTTTGCAAGTTGCCCCCTCGCCCGCTGTCGGTGCTTCCAGAAAAATTTTATCGGGCGATAATTTTTTCATCTTATGCAAAATGCCATTATCCGTTGCCACGATCAATTCACGTGCGGATAAACTTTGACTCGCCTTGATAAGCTGTGTAGTCGAGCCCACCACATCAGCCAGCGCGATGACCCCGGACGGCGATTCCGGATGTACCAATATTTTTGCCGCCGGATGCTGCGCTTTTAATACCGCCAATTCCCGCATCTTAAATTCATCATGCACGATGCAAGCACCCTGCCACAGCAACATATCGGCTCCGGTTTGCTGCCGGATGTAATGTCCCAAATGCCGATCGGGAGCCCACAGAATTTTTTTCCCCTGGGCGTGCAGATGCCTGATGATAGGCAAGGCGATTGAACTGGTCACCATCCAATCAGCACGCGCCTTAACTGCCGCACTGGTATTGGCATACACCACCACAGTACGATCCGGATGTGCATCACAGAAAGCGCTGAATTCATCAATTGGGCAACCCAAATCCAGCGAACAGGTCGCATCCAAATCCGGCATCAACACGCGCTTTTCCGGGTTCAAAATTTTCGCTGTTTCGCCCATAAAACGTACCCCCGCGACCACCAGGGTTTGCGCCGGATGTTGGTGTCCAAAGCTTGCCATATCCAGGGAATCCGACACACAGCCGCCCGTTGCTTCTGCCATATCCTGCAAATCCGGATGCACGTAATAGTGCGCCACCAGCACGGCATTCTGTGCTTTTAGCAAATATTTAATGCGCGCAATCAGCTCGGGTTTTTCCGCGCCGCTTGGCTCACTCGGCTTTCTTGCCCAAGCTCGGGCGGTGTCGCAGCCTGTGCTGTTCGGATGATCGTAGCTAACGGGTATTATTTCTTCCAACATGCCCTATCCTCTTAAAGCGGACAACTTGCCACGTTCCGGTAACAACAAAATTGCGGCGCGATTGCTTGGTGAAAAAACCAACTCCGCAGCTTCCTGCCACTGCACCCATTTATAATTTAAATGTTCGCGTGGCGAAAGCTGAACAGGCAATCTATCGGGTAGTTCCAAACCGAACACGTGCTCGGTATTATACAAAGTGCCCGGGGCATAACGTTGTCGCCACAGGGCATAAATTTCATATACATTGTTTATCTGCCAATCACCCAATAAATAGTTCCGGGCATCCAGTGCGGTTTCCTCCAAGACCTCGCGAATCGCTGTATCCCATATGGTTTCACCCTCATCTTGACTACCGGTCACCGACTGCCACGCGCCGGGATGATCGGCGCGTTCCAATAACAATACCTCCAATGCTGCGGTATAAATCACAACCAGTGCGGAAATGGGACGCTTATATTGCATTATTTTTTCCTGCCCAAACAGCAGGCAATTTATGAAATGGGATACAGACGTTTCTCAAACGTATTCCCTTTTACCTTATCGAAAGGTTCATCTATACCGGAATCCAGCTTACTCAAGGGGTCATCTGGATGCGGGTGTGTTTTAAACAATAACGCGACACAATTCCTGAACCGCTGTCAATCATCCTCTACACCTTGTCATTACCACCCATTGTTTTGCGAGTGTCTGGATACCTAAATCCAGCAACTTGTAGCAGCAGCAAAGTTTCGTCAAAAATTCGACCTTTGGGTCGGCCTGCGCTATTTCATCGCGTAGCGTCCGGTGGACCGATGAGTTGGGCGTACTTGTCATGCACCGCGATTCCTACAAGGAAAGGTCCCCCAACTCATGTACAACATTGAGTGTTTGGCAAGATCGCCGAAATCGAAGTTGCGTTCCGCTAAAGTGTAGAAGCCACCTTGTACCAGACTGTAATAGAGGTCAGAAAGCGGAGCCAGTGTTGTGAAGATTGCTGGCATTTTTTCATCCTCCAACCAAACGTGAGCCCCGAGAAGGCCTTCATCAGTTGACTGATCGCGATCATGTACCCGGAGTATGCAAATATTCCTCGCCGGGTCTTCATGTGTATAACCTTCAAAGTAGTGCCGATCAACCGTATCAAGGCTTACACCCGCGCGGTAGGCAAAAGCCCACTGCATTATTCCGCCGCCCCATTCACCCGAGCTAGGAAATGGCTCTGACTGTAGCTCAGCAACCCTCAAAGCATTCTTTCGAATCTTTAGAATTTCTTTCTTCACAAGAGTCAGCTTGACCTCGATCGTTACAATCACTGAATGCAACATTGTTAAGACAGAACCATCCTCGTTTTCCGCGAGAAGCGGATAGCGTGAGTCGACGACCATCACGTCAAGTTCAGGGGAAAGCTGTCCAGAAGGTGTAACGAAGTGACCGGCTACTGCGCGAAAGGAAACGGGAAGATAGCGATTGAGAAACGAACAAAGTGCCGTTTCGCCGTTCCTTCCATAAATCTGCGAATTACTCGATGATCTGTATGCCTTGTCGACCGCCGCCAACAGACTTGCCTCTTCTTGCGCGAAGATGGGATTTATGTGGCCGTGACGTTGTCGTTTAAATCCGGTCATATAATGAGTCTCTAAGATGCCCAACGAGGCTGTAGAAAAAGTCCAGTCTTTCTCGCATCGTGCTGTGAATCAAATAAAATACCAAGGTCGAACTGAGGGACGATATTTTGGAGATATAAATGGCACGCCACCAACACATCGACACTAACCCACGCTTTCTTGCAATTGACCTGCAACGGCAACTTTTGCCAGACACTTTTAAACACGCGATGATCCCGTGTTTCAGTGACCTATTTTAAAATGGGCTCAAGCAAAGATCGCTATTGTGCAGCTATCGATAATGTATCAATCAACTTGTGCTGCACACATAAATCGTTCAGCAGAAGAAAACCCAGAACGGCTTGCCTTCCGCCTTCCAGAACACCACAGTGTCTAAAAGTATTTCCTGCATGATGCTGTAGTCCCTTATTGACAGTAATTGCTGCTCACCGCTGTGATGCAGCACAAGTATATAACCTGCGGCAGGTTGCCAGGATAAGTCGTTAAGCGCGTCCGCCATCGCATCCCAATTGCCTCCAAACCAATCCGGCGCATGTATTGCCCGGGCAAGCTCCGCAAGGAACTCTCCCTTGCTTTGCAATTGCGCCATATCCATTTCAAACAATGGAAATTGCACCTGCGCTGCCGACGCACGCAACTCATCTACAGTGCAATTAAGCTGGCATACACCAGCCTCGTTGATGTTTTTTAGGCGCGTCGATAAGGAGCTCATTTCATTCACGAATACGTTTAAACGTTCGGTAATGATCGCCGCTGTAATAACACTCCGGCAATATACCGCAAACGATGCGCCGTGCGCCGCGATTACGTGCGCCGGGCGTTTTAACGGTATATTCCCGATAATATCCACGCGCCTGTTTGGGTAAAATTTGCTCGAAATTTTTGAACACCAGCCCGTCTCGCGCATAAGGAAACGGCCCGCCTTGTTTGATTAGTTGCAGTGTAGCGCGCGCTTCACCGGGTAACTCGGCCAACGTGACGGTTGCGATATCCGCCGCCACCTCCGCATGATTGCTACGCGCTTGAACAGAAGGGACAGGTGTCCAGAATGAGAATGCTGAAAACGCCAGCACGAGAAACAAGGGGGGCGCGCAGAAAAAATATTTTTTCGCCCAGCCTGGACTATCCCGCATTTTATTTTCCCCAGTTTACTCTTTGGCAGCGTCCACCTTCGCGGGTTGACGCAGACGGACATGCAATTCGCGTAACTGCTTCTCATCTACTGCTGAAGGGGCGTGCGTCAACAGGCATTGCGCGCGTTGTGTTTTGGGGAAAGCAATCACATCGCGTATGGATTCTGCCCCCGCCATCATGGTCACGATACGATCCAGACCAAAAGCCAATCCCCCATGCGGCGGCGCGCCGTATTGCAAGGCTTCCAGCAGGAAGCCAAATTTTAATTGCGCTTCTTCCGCGCCGATATTCAGCACGCGGAAAACTTTACTCTGCACCTCCTCCTTGTGTATACGCACTGATCCCCCGCCAATTTCCCAGCCGTTGAGCGCCAGATCATAGGCCTTGGCCAGACACTTGCCCGGATCAGTCTCCAGCAACGGCAGGTGTTCATCCTTGGGTGCGGTGAAAGGATGGTGACAGGCGTTCCAACGCTTGGCTTCATCGTCATATTCAAACATGGGAAAATCCACTACCCACAGCGGCATCCATGCCGCGCCGTTAACATAGTTTTTCTCATGACCAATTTTGGTGCGCAATGCGCCCAGTGCATCGTTTACAATTTTCGCTTTGTCCGCACCGAAGAAAATTAAATCGCCGTTTTGTGCCCCCGTACTGGTCATAATGGCTTTGAGTGCGGGCACACTCAGGTTTTTTACGATGGGCGATTGCAAGCCCGTTTCATTGAGTTGCGTAACATCGTTGACCTTGATATAGGCCAAACCGCGTGCGCCATAGATGCCGACAAATTTTGTGTACTCATCAATCTCGCCGCGCGTAAGCGTACCGCCGCCGGGAATACGCAAAGCGGCCACCCGTCCATCGGCAGAATTGGCCGGCGTGGAAAATACTTTAAACGCAACCTCTTTGACCGCCGTCGTGACATCAACAATTTCCAGTGTAATGCGCATATCCGGCTTGTCCGAACCAAAACGCGCCATGGCTTCCGCATGGCTCATGCGCGGGAAACGGCCGGGCAGCTTGACGTTCATGACTTCCCTGAACACGGTGCGTAACATTTCTTCGATCAGCGCCATGATTTCTTCCGCGCTCATGAACGAAGTTTCTATATCCACTTGCGTAAATTCCGGCTGCCGATCCGCGCGCAAATCTTCATCGCGAAAACATTTGGTTATCTGGTAATAGCGATCAAAGCCCGCCACCATGAGCATTTGTTTAAATAATTGCGGGGACTGCGGCAGCGCAAAAAATTCACCCGCATGCACGCGCGAAGGCACAAGATAATCGCGTGCACCTTCGGGTGTGGACTTGGTCAACATCGGTGTTTCAATATCGATGAAGTCATGCGCATCCAGAAATTTGCGGAATGCCATGGCTGTTCTATAACGCAGCTTCATGTTTTTTTGCATCTGCGGACGGCGCAAATCAATAACACGATGGGTCAAGCGCACGTTCTCGGATAAATTTTCATCATCCAGCTGAAACGGCGGGGTCAGAGCCGCGTTTAACACCTCTATGCCTTGACACAGCACCTCGATTTCTCCACTGCCTATATTGGCATTGTCGCTGCCCTCCGGACGACGGCGCACACGGCCAATAATTCGCAACACAAACTCACTCCGCACTGATTCGGCAATGGCGAACATGTCTGCACGATCAGGATCGCACACGATTTGCACGATGCCGTCGCGATCCCGCAAGTCGATAAAAATCACCCCGCCATGATCCCGACGACGCTGCGCCCAGCCGCACAACGTAACAGTCTGGCCAAGATTTGAAACATTCAGTTGCCCGCAATAATTTGTTCGCATAATTTTAGTTCGGTTCGGTTCGGTCTAATTTTTTAATGGATTCGACAGGAATGGGGCTTGCATCCTGCGCAACCACGCCCATCGAGATAATTGTTTTCAGCGCGGCATCAACGTTCATATTGAGTTCGATGGTATCGGCCTTGCGCACATAAAAATAAAACCCGTTCACCGGGCTGGGCGCGGTCGGAATAAATACGCCCACATACTCTTCATTTAATAGCTGCTTGACATCACCTGGAATGGTGGTCTGAAAAGCCAACGACCACGCTTCAGGGTGCGGATAGCGCACCAGCAGAACTTTGCGGAATGATTGTCCGTTACTGGACAGCAGGGTGTCGCTGACCTGCTTAACGCTGTTGTAGATACTGTTCACCACTGGAATGCGATGCAACAAACCTTCCCAGTACCGCAGCAACTGCTGCCCGAAGATATTGCGCGCGAGCAACCCCGTAAGCAGCACCACTATCAAAGATAACAGGGTTCCAACCCCGGGTATGTTGATACCCAGAAATTTTTGCGGTGTCCACTCAACAGGTAGCAGCAGCAAAGATTGATCCAACGTGCTGACAACCAGATTCAGTACCCACAGGGTAATCCCAATGGGTATCCAAACCAGTAGTCCGGTAAGCAGGTATTTTTTCACGTATTGGCAACCACTTCCGGATTGCCGGTCGGTGTTTCAGACTTAACGGGCACTTCAGATTTGCCTTGCGTACCGGGCTGGGGCTTACTACCGGAATTTTTGAAATCTGTGGCATACCAACCACTTCCTTTCAGCTGAAAACCAGCGGCTGAAATTTGCTTGGTGAAAGTTGCTTGCTGACAAACCGGGCAAGTAACTAAATGTGCATCATTTAATTTCTGCATGACATCCTTTTGCGCCCCACAGCTACTGCAACGATACTCATAAATAGGCATTTTTTTCTCCTGTAACTCTGTAACTATGTAATAAAATGGGTTTGATATTATACTTCAGCCGGACATCTGATGCCTGTACCTGTTTGGTCAGCCTCACTAAACCATAACAACACCACCAGAACGACCCTGCACGAAGCGCGTTATAATTCGCCTGTAGCAGCCGTAGTCGTACTATGCAGCCTGATTAAATTTACTGCTGCATGAACCAGTTCAAAATTACTGCAATATCACACCGGAGATATGTTACATGACTCAACACATCAAAATACCTGCACAAGGCCAAAAAATTACCGTCAATTCCGATTCCACATTAAATGTTCCGAACCAACCTATCATCCCGTTTATTGAAGGTGATGGAACCGGAGTGGATATCACTCCGGTCATGCGCAAAGTGGTAGATGCTGCGGTGGCGAAAGCCTATAGCGGAAAGCGGCAAATTGCCTGGATGGAAGTGTATGCCGGAGAGAAATCAGTGCGGATATATGGGACTGACCAGTGGCTGCCTGACGAAACCGTACAGGCGGTGCGCGACTATATTGTGTCGATTAAAGGCCCGCTCACCACACCCACCTCCGGCGGGATACGCTCGCTGAATGTGGCTTTGCGGCAATTGCTGGACTTGTATGTGTGCCTGCGTCCGGTGCGCTGGTTCAAGGGTATTCCCACGCCGGTAATCGCGCCGGAAAAAGTGGACATGGTGATTTTTCGCGAAAACACCGAGGATATTTATGCGGGCATCGAGTGGGAGGCTGGCTCACCTGAGGCTAAAAAAATTATCAACTTTCTGCAAAATGAAATGGGTGTGACGAAAATTCGTTTCCCCGCTTCTTCCGCCATTGGTATCAAACCCGTTTCAATTGATGGCAGCGAACGCTTGATACGC
>JBEBGP010000128.1:0-1914 GCA_040081045.1 Candidatus Nitrotoga sp. | reverse complement strand
GATTGCCAGCGACGCCTTTGCGCAAAATGACTCGATTCCAGAAAATTTTACCTGTGACGTCTCGACGGGCACTCCAGCGCTTTCTCCTGCACTGAAAATAAGTGATGTTCCGTCAAATGCGAAAACGCTTGCCCTCGTGATGCATGATCCTGATGTGCCACCACAGCTTCGACCTGATGGAATTTTTGTGCACTGGGTTGCGTTCAATATTCCAACGACAACGACAATGATTCCCGAAGGTGCAAGCGCCGGAATTTCAGGAAGCAATGGCGCAGGTAAGTCAGGGTACGTTGGTCCGTGCCCGCCAAAAGAGTATCAGCCTGATGAGCATCGTTATATCTTTACACTTTATGCACTTGATACTGAATTCATAATGCCAACCGCGGCTACGCGCGATGAGTTGCTCAGCGTCATGCAGGGACATATTCTTTCCGAGGCAGTTTTAGTAGGGAGATACAAGAGGAAATAGTTGCTTGCATTTCAGTTTGGCGGTGGCATTATGCTTCATATGAAGGGAGCAGAACTGATGGTGAAATCCCTCGAAAGTGCTGGCGTTAAGTACATGTTTGGTGTTCCCGGTGAGGAAAACCTGGCTTTTCTTGACGCTGTGCGAGCATCGACAATCCATTTTACAACGACACATAACGAGCAGTCAGCAGTGTTTATGGCCGCTGCGTACGGTAGATTTACCGGACGCGTTGGCGTTGCGCTCGCAACCTTGGGGCCTGGGGCCACCAATATGGTGACGGGTGTTGCGTATGCAAACTTGGGTGCGATGCCGCTCTTGGTCATTACCGGACAAAAACCAGTGCGCCAGAGCAAACAAGGACAATTTCAAATAATTGATGTAGTGCGCATGATGGAGCCGATTACAAAATCGGCGCAAAGTATTCCGAGTGCGTCACGCATTCCAAGTATGGTGCATCAGTGCATTAAGATCGCAGAGGCAGAGCGCCCAGGTGCAGTGCATTTGGAATTGCCTGAGGACATCGCCGAAGAAGAGACGAATGCCACACCAATCACTTGGCAAAAAGTACGCCGACCAGTCGCAGGAGAGAAAGCTATTCTTTCCGCAGTTGCAGCCATTGAATATGCAAAATCGCCCCTCATTATTTTGGGTGCGGCGGCAAATCGAAAACTTGTCAGAAAACAGATTCGTAATTTTATTTCAAAAACGCGGATACCGTTCGTTACCACGCAAATGGGAAAGGGTGTCGAGGACGAGAGCTCATCTGAATATATTGGCACAACGGCATTAAGTAGTGGCGACAGAGTGCACGAAGCAATTCAGAGTGCTGATTGTGTCATCATGATCGGGCACGATATTACCGAAAAGCCGCCAAGTATTGGGGAAACGAATCAGCGACTCATTCATATTAATTTTTTCCCTGCCGCGATTGATGCGGTGTATATCCCAAACCTTGAAGTTGTCGGCGATATTTCACATTCGCTGTGGGCCATGGCAGAGAGGATTTCTCCGCAGAAGCAGTGGAATTTTACAAATGCACATATAACAAAACAGAGAATCGCGAAGAGTCTCTTGGAGAAGAATAATTCGCCTGTGTTCCCCATAAAGCCGCAGCGACTGGTGGCAGATCTTCGCATGGTTATGCCACGCGATGGCATTTTAAGTTTAGACAATGGGATGTATAAGCTGTGGATTGCGCGCAACTATCCGGCATACACACAGAATTCAGTTATTCTTGATAATGCGCTAGCGACGATGGGTGCAGGACTTCCTGTGGGTATGATGGCCAAATTTCTCAATCCAGAAAAGAAAGTCGTGGTGGTCGCAGGAGATGGGGGATTTCTTATGAACGTGGCCGAGCTTGAAACCGCGGTCCGGATGAAGCTTGATATGGTGATTCTGGTACTGAATGATAGTGGGTACGGCATGATCAAGTGGAAACAAGC
>JBEBGP010000326.1:0-7608 GCA_040081045.1 Candidatus Nitrotoga sp. | reverse complement strand
TTGTAGGTGAGCTTTTTGCAGAAGGCATTGCGCTCGTCGAATTCCTCGCGCACGGTCTGGATGATGTCGTCGGCGTGGCTGTCGGTCTTGGCGAAGATCAGCGTCTTGGGCACTTCGGCGCGTCCCGGGAATATTTCCGGCAGCTTGTCGCGGAAGGTGCGGATGACGGTGCGGATTTGATCTGGGTTGACGATGTTGCGATCAAGCTGTGTGGCGGTATAGGCTTCGTCTTCGTCCTGCAATTCCCAGCGTTTTTTGCGCGTGAGTTTTTCGCGCCGCTCGACTTGTATATGTGCGGGGATGATGCCGCCTGCCTGGGTGATCTGCGTTTCGATCAAATAGATTTCATTGCCGACGTTCACACCATCAGCCACGGCTTTTTCGTGGCTGTAGTCGCTGACCACGTTCTTTTTGAAGAAGCCGTAGGTGCGGTTGTCCGGCGTGGCGGTGAGGCCGATCAGGCTGGCATCGAAATAGTCGATGACCTGCTGCCACAGGTTGTAAATGGAGCGGTGACATTCGTCGATGAAAATGAAATCAAAAAATTCCGGCGGGACTTTTTCGTTATAGACCACCGGCATGGGCACTTTGGGTTGCTTCAATTCCGCCGGGTTGATCTCTTCAAGAGCTTCGTCAAGCGGTGTGTCTTTGAGTATGGAATACAGGCGCTGGATGGTGCTGATGCACACCTGACTATCTTTTGCGACGAACGAGGACTTGAGTCGCTGCACGTTATACAGCTCGGTGAACTTGCGGTTATCGTCAATCGGCACATAGGACATCATTTCCTGCTCGGCCTGTTCGCCAAGGTTTTTTGTATCCACCAGAAACAGGATGCGCTTGCCCTGCGCATATTTGAGCAGGCGATAGATGGAGGTGATGGCGGTGTAAGTCTTGCCCGCGCCGGTCGCCATCTGGATTAGGGCGCGCGGTCGGTCTGCCTTGAACGATTCTTCCAGATTGGCGATGGCGATTTTCTGGCAATCACGCAGACGCAATTCTTTGGCAGGCAGATGGTTCGGGTTTAGGGTTGGGATGTGCTGCAAGCGTTCGCGCAGGCTGGTGCCTTGAGCCAGCCATTCCTTGAGCGTTTCGGGACGGTGGAAGTTGAACACTTCGCGCGAACGCGGCTTGGGATCGCGGCCATCGGTGAAGCGGGTGATAATGCCGGTGCTTTCGTAGAGAAAAGGCAACGGTTCCTTGTTGTTGACCCACTTCAGCTTGGCCTTGGCGTAGCCTTCGGTTTGCGATTCAACCTCGGTTATCTTGTGTGCAAGGTCTTCTTTCTTTGCCTCAACGATACCGAGCGCTTTTTTATCTACGAATAAGGCATAGTCAGCCGGGCCCGCATCGGTTTGATATTCACGAACAGCGATTCCTAGCCCCGCATTCATGTCAATCTTCTTGGCGGACTGAACGACCCAGCCCGCTTGCCTGAGCAGCATGTCGATTTGGTCGCGGGCTTTTTGTTCTGGATTCTGGTTTTCTGTCATCATGCCCGAACTTAGTCTTTTATTTCCCGCGCTGAAAGCGATACACCGCTGTGCTACCCAGCAGGTTTGGCAGAAAGTTGACTGCTTTATCGCCCGTCATCACGCGATAGTCGAGTATGTTGATTTGATGCTTACTGCACAGAGATTCAAAATCATGCAAGGTGCATAAATGGACGTTGGGCGTGTCATACCATTGGTAGGGCAACTCTTTAGACACGGGCATAATGCCACGCACGACCTGCATTCTATTTTTCCAGTAGCCGAAATTAGGAAAGCTGACCACGCCTTCTCTGCCAACGCGCAGCATTTCCTGCATGAGCCTTTCAGTATGGCGCGTGGCCTGCAAGGTTTGCGACAGAATGACGTAATCAAATGCGTTATTTTCAAAGCCCGATAAGCCAGAATCCAAGTCGCCCTGTATAACATTTACACCATTCAATATGCAGGTCTCAAGATTTACATCATTGATTTCTACGCCATAGCCGTGAATATTGCGCGTATCTTTTAGGTAACGCAGCAGACTGCCATCACCACAGCCCAAATCCAGCACCAGCGCACCTTGTGGAATCCATGCGGCAATGGCGGCAAAATCTGGGCGAGCAGCGGCCAATACGGAATGATCCTTCGATTGACATTGTCCCCTTATGGGATTGCCAGAATGATTTTGTATACTCATGCGGAAAACTCGCTCGCAATGTTGTTGAGGTAGGCACGCATCACCTTATGGTAATGCTCGTGCTGCATGAGAAATGAGTCGTGGCCATGCGTAGATGAAATTTCGGCGTAGCTGACGTTGCGCCGATTATGCAGCAGTGATTTTACAATCGTGCGCGACAGTTCGGGCGCGAAACGCCAGTCTGTAGAAAAAGATACCACCAAAAAATTCGCCCGCGCAGCGGCGAATGCCTGATTTAAATCGCCGCCAAAATTCTTGGCTGGATCAAAATAATCAAGTGCTTTAGTCATCAATAAATAGGTGTTGGCATCGAAATACGCAGCGAATTTATCCCCCTGATAGCGCAGGTAGGATTCAATCTCAAACTCGATGTTATAGCTATAACTATATTTTCCAGCACGCAAGCCGCGTCCAAATTTATCCGCCATGGCGTCATCCGAAAGATAGGTGATGTGCCCCAACATCCGCGCCAAACGCAAGCCTCGTGTGGGAACAACGCCATGCTGATAAAAATTTCCACCATGAAAATCGGGGTCGGTCAAAATGGCATTGCGCGCCACATCGTTGAATGCGATATTTTCCGTGGTTAAGCGCGGCGCGGTTGCAATTGCCAGTACATGGCGCACGCGCTCAGGAAATGACAACGACCATTGCATCGCTTGCATTCCGCCCAAGCTGCCGCCCAGCACCGCAGCAAATTGCTGAATGCCCAAACGATCTGCAAGGCGCGCTTGCGACTCGACCCAATCTTCCACCGTAACCAACGGGAAACTTGCGCCAAAGGGCTGACCTGTTGCAGGGTTAATGCTGGAAGGACCCGTAGAACCATTGCAGCCGCCAAGATTATTCAGTCCAAGCACAAAAAATTTATTGGTATCAATCGGCTTGCCCGGCCCCACCATGTTATCCCACCAGCCTATATTCTTTTCCCGGGTAGGATTTTTTTCATCCTCAGCATAATATCCGGCCACATGATGATGACCAGACAGCGCATGACAAACAAGGATGGCATTGGACTTGTCTGCATTCAACGTACCATAGGTTTCATACACCAACTCATAGCGCGGCAGCACCGCGCCACTCTGAAACTGCAGTGGGGTGTCAAAGTTCATGCGCTGCGCGCTGACGATGCCGATGCCGATGCTATTGGACGCACTCAATTGCTTTACTCCAAAAAATAAAAACCCGTTCAGCTGTCGCGGGACGGGTAGACTCGCTTTAGCGTGAATATTTCAACAGGGGATTGAAAGCCGGTATGAGACGATGATGCTATGTTGTAAATCGTTTAAAAATGCTCATTTACCAATGGTAAACTCCGCTCTTTCCCCCGCTTTACGCCTTGCCCAATCATCTTTTACTGCGCTTTTCAACATCCTGTCCGTGCCCCGCAAGCTGATTTCAAATCGGCACTGGCATACAGTTTCCGCGTTTTGTGAAAAGCTGTCAATGAGTTGTCTGCCGTTTGCATATCGCATGGTTCAAACAACTTGCCACTTGACTGGCTTATCACAAGACAACATCTTGTCGCCGATTATGAGGGTTAACTTTCAAACATTCATATTGGGGGGGTGAAATGGGTCAGCCGGCGATCCCACTAAAACAAGGCCAAGTATTAGGGGTTTCCCAAATACGATCTCTTCGGTATGCTCCCCAAAAACGTGATTAAAAAAGAAGCTGCATAAGTGTTCTCATGCTTGCCAGGTGCAAAACGCCAGGTATGCTATAAAATAGATCAGGTGCCGTTTGACCATTAACGGTAATTTGGCGGGGAAGCATTAGATTTGCTTGTGAATGATGTCGGCAGATGGCGGTGTAGGCGGCCGAGATAAAAATCGGGTATGCGCCATTGACCTTCATTTTCGGTGAGATTTAGAATTGTCACCTCCCACTTGCAACAATCAACTTGGTTGGTAATTATTTAACCCAATATGATCGCCGGCAAAAAACTGCGAGTTCTACTCATTGAGTCCAAGGTGGTCGATGCAACTCGCACGCTGCACGCGTTGACGCAGGGCGGTTTTGAGATTGAGCATTTGCGCGTGGATCAAGTGGAAACGCTGCAAGCGGCTCTGGTTTGCGGTGGGTGGGATGTCATTTTGTGTAGTCACAACCCGCTTGGGTTTAATGGTTTGTCCGCGCTGAAAATTGTACAAGAGGCAGGCACGGATTTGCCTTGCCTGTTTCTATCCTACGATTTATCGGAAGTGGTTATCTTAGAAGCACTACGCTTGGGAGCGGATGACTATATTTTCAGTGCCAGCTTAACCCTACTTGCGCCTTCGATAAAGCGCAATTTGCGTGCCGCACATATTCGTCGTGACCATCGTCTAGCGCAGATTGCGCTACGGGATAGCCGGACTCAGTTGCAATCGTTTATTGCCAATTTGCCGGGTATGGCTTATCAGTTGCTACGTAAAGTAGACGGCAGTTTTTCATTTCCGTATGTGAGTGAGGGCAGCTTGTCTGTACTGGGTGTGTCACCGGAAAGTCTCAAACAAAGCCCGCATTTGATTCTGAGTTTGCTGCACCCGGAAGAGCATATTTCTTATCATCAGACCATGCACGAATCCGCCGACAACCTGACCTTTTGGAATTGGCAGGGTCGCATAGTTACGCCACAAAACGGCGCAATCAAGTGGATCAATCTGCGCTGCAGTCCCAGAAAAATGGAACACGGCGAGATATGGTGGGAAGGCATAATGATTAACATTACTGAAAGCAAGCTGGCCGAACTGGAGGTGCTGCACACGCAAGATCAGATAAGAGAGTTATCCATGCATATATTGGAGGTGCGTGAGCAGGAAAGACTTAACATTGCGCGCGAAGTGCACGATCAGCTGGGTAACATGCTAACGGCTATTGGTCTGGATATCGCCTGGTTAAAAAACCGGCTGAATGCGGACAGCACGCATATTTTTGAGAAAGCCAATCTCCTTGCCAAGTTTCAGGATATTGAAAATTTATTGGGCAAAAGTATTGTCGTAACCCACGATATCGCAAGTGCATTGCGCCCCGGTGTGCTGGATACATTCGGCATTATCGCGGCGATTGAAGTCGAAGTTAAAGAATTTGAACAGCGCACAGACATTGCCTGTATTTTTGACGCGCATGATGAGGGGACGGAGGTAAGTCCTGACATTGCAATTACTTTGTTTCGTGTGATGCAGGAATTGTTATCCAATTGCATGAAGCATGCACGGGCCAGCCAGATTAAAGTTTCTATCCACAATTCGCGAGATGCGATCATCCTGCTGGTCAGGGATAATGGACGCGGTTTTAGCGATGAAGACAGGCGCAAATCACGCTCATTTGGGTTGCGCGGCATTCAAGAGAGAATTACCCATGCGGGCGGTGAAGTGCTTGTCCAATCGACGCAGGGACATGGTACCGTTATCCGAATTTATATGCCGCATCCCCCGCAGAAAATGGATGACACAGAATGGAAGATTGAGCAGCAACAATTGCCGTGGTCGGTAAGCCCCGCGCCTGCATTTATATCAAAAACCGGGCACCCAGAAATGGCTGCGGCACAGCGTAATGGAGAACACAGCATTGATTAAGATATTGGTGGTAGATGATCATGCTTTAATCCGTCGGGGCATGAGGCAGATTTTCGACGATACGCCCGATTTAAGGGTAACGGGTGAGGCCGAGAATGGGATGCAGGCGTTGAAAATGGTGCGGGAAAATGCCTATGATCTGGTATTGCTGGACATCAGCATGACGGATAAAAACGGTATTGACGTACTTAAGCAAATTAAAATTTGTTCCCCGCGCCTGCCTGTTTTGATTTTGAGTACTTATGCGGAAGATCAATATGCGTTGCGCGCCATTAAAACCGGTGCTGCGGGTTACCTGAACAAGAGCAGTGCGCCTGAACAACTGGTCACTGCCATCCGCCAGGTGGCCAGTGGCAGAAAATATATCAGTAAAGAAATGGCGGAGCAGCTGGCTGATAATCTGTCGCATGGCTATCAAGAGCTATTGCATCAGAAGCTTTCCAATCGGGAGTATCAGACATTATGTTTGATGGCATCGGGCAAAAAACTCAGCGAAATGGCTGAAATCATGTCACTGAGCGTGAAGACCGTCAGCGAGTATCGCGCGCGCTTATTGGTTAAAATGAATCTAAAGAATAATGCCGAGGCTATACAATATGCCATCACCAACAACCTTATTCTTTGAGGGGGCGTGGCCAATATGGGCAAGCAATACACCGAGCTTTCTGAGCAACACACGCATTTTATCAAGGCACAAAAAATATACTTTGTGGGCACGGCCACCGCAGATAGTCGCGTGAATGTGTCACCCAAAGGCATGGATTCTTTGCGCGTGCTGGATTGCAGGCATGTCGCCTGGCTCAACGTAACGGGCAGCGGCAATGAAACGGCGGCACATGTCCAACAGAACCCGCGTATGACCATCATGTTTTGCGCACTTGCAGGTGCGCCGCTGATTTTGCGTTTATATGGCTCGGCCCGCGTAATTCACCAGAATGATGACGAATGGGACGCGCTGTATGCACGTTTCAAACCTTTGCCCGGGGCACGGCAGATTTTTTATTTGACTATTGATCTCGTGCAAACCTCGTGCGGCATGGGTGTGCCTTTTTATGATTTTGTCGCAGAGCGCGAGCAGTTAAACGAGTGGGCGGATAAAAAAGGTGAGGCGGGCATCAGGCAATATTGGCTGGATAAAAATCAGGTTACGATAGATGCCATACCAACGTATATTGCGGACAAGAATTTTTAATGTTGCTACTCAATAATTTTCGACTTGGCGATTTTAAACCCCCAATCACACGTTGATTTTGTAAAAACCCTCTCAAAACTTGCCGTATTTCATCCGCACGTATTCGATTGTCCTGCAAACCCGCTCAAGTTAACCGGTGGCGCAGCTTGCCAGCCGGGTTTCTGAAACTCAGTGACGACATTGGTGAAGATGCCGCCGCGCACATAAAATTTTGCAGTCAGGCGCATGAAGCGTGGCTGAGTGGCAGCAACCAAATCGTCGAGTATACGGTTGCTGACATCCTCATGAAAGTGACCCTCATTGCGGAATGACCAGATGTACAGTTTGAGGCTTTTCAGTTCTATACAACGCTGGTCGGCGATATAGTCGAGTACGAGCGTGGCAAAATCCGGCTGGCCAGTTTTCGGACAAAGGCAGGTGAATTCCGGAATTTCCATATGGATGTGGTAATCGCGTTCAGGTTTAGGATTGGGAAAAGTCTCCAGTATTTTGGTGGGCCGGGCGGTGGACGGGCTGTGGGTGCTTGGGGCGCTCATTTTGCAATGCCTTGTTGGTCGGTTAGAATGACCAATTATATCGCTACCCCGACTTCAATCGCCTAAATAATTGTGCGCCTGTCCCATATAAAACTCGCCGGATTTAAATCCTTTGTTGACCCCACTCACCTTGCCTTGCCCGGGCAGATAG